>DATNQT010000574.1:0-19216 GCA_036703885.1 Candidatus Sericytochromatia bacterium | reverse complement strand
CAACAGGCTAGGGAGTAATGGCTGTAGTTTCAATCCGGTTTCCTCACACTGAATCGATGCACTCGATTTGTCGTCGGTGCTTTAGGCACTTATTGCAACTAATTATCACTAGACTTGAAAAAATTACACCAATTGTTTTATCAATGTCAAGGCAATAAAAAATCTTTGTTGTTGATAATCTATATCAACTCTCTAGTAGAATAAGTCTGTCAGATTCCCGAACAGTCCGAGATACGCCTTGTTAGTACGTCTGGTGCGGCTTGGCAAAATTCAAATTAAAACCCTTGCAAGAAAAGGATTTCAACCTATGTGACGGCAAAGATAATTCTGCGGTGATCGGCAGGCGGGACGCTGGAACGAGCGCCAGCGAAGCCTAGGCAATTGCAAATCTATTAGCAGGCAAATTTCATTAATGACTTGCTAATAGCGAAAGATATGTTATGAGTTTGTTAGCGTTATCAATAATAACTACCAATAATCTTAATAAGGTCAGTACGGAGTGAGTGTTGACAGCAAAATGGTGGATAGGTTCTAGAAGGAGCGAGAAAAACTTAGAAATAAGCCGAAGTTGTCCAGTAACGCAAAAACGCTTTCAAGACTTACGCCTATTTGGGGACGAAAGCCTACAAGGTTACCGCTAGTCGAGGAGGAAGCCACTGCTCAAACGGTAAGCTGGACTATCGACATAAACGAAACCATCCCTCCTATTTGTCTCATCGCCAACGCCAGTTGGCGCTACTTCCTCACCCTGGCGAAGTCTCGTTGTAGTACTAGGAATTTGATGAGAATTAAAAATTGCGATCTGGGATAATAGATTTTGTTCTTACTCGTCAGCAGTGGCTATGCAGATAAGCGATAAACTTAACGGGATTCCGACCGATGGTGCTGTTCTTAACGTCCAAAACCATGAGACTCGGTTTCCGGCGCGGACGGCAACTGTCAGCCGTACTACTGGCGAAACAGACGTGCAAGTAACTCTGAATTTAGATGGTACGGGCACTTGCAAAGCGGCAACTGGCGTGCCGTTTTTAGACCATATGCTGCATCAGTTGTCCTCTCATGGACTGATCGATCTGGAAGTTCAGGCGACTGGTGATTTAGAGATTGATGACCACCATACGAATGAAGATGTAGGAATTACACTAGGGATGGCATTAGGGAAAGCGCTAGGCGATCGCAAAGGCATTGTCCGCTTTGGTCATTTCCTCGCCCCCCTAGATGAAGCATTAGTCCAGGTAGCCCTAGACTTCTCTGGTCGTCCTCACTTAAGCTACGGCTTGGAGATTCCCACTCAGCGTGTAGGCACCTATGATACTCAACTGGTGCGAGAGTTTTTTGTCGCGGTGGTGAACCATAGTCAAATGACGCTTCATATCCGTCAACTTGATGGAATTAACTCTCACCACATCATTGAAGCCACTTTTAAAGCCTTTGCACGGGCAATCCGGATGGCTGTAGAAATTGACCCGCGTCGCGCTGGTACAATTCCTAGTTCCAAAGGCGTGTTATAGCGGTTCTCGATCAGATGAGGTACATCCTCAAAGCTGAAGCCTTTCCATTCTCCTAAATACAGCAGAATAAAGGCGTCAGTCGTCAGAATTCAGAAGTATAGCAAAGTGCTGAGTGCTGAGTGCTGAATATAAACACAGTCTATAAAAGGGTTTTGGGCGCTCATACCGTCCTAACCTAATACCAATTTCATAAATGTTTGCTACAGATGATGCTCTAGCTCCCCCCTTGAATTCGGGGGGCTGGGGGGGTCGATGTGTAGCGATATTTTAGAAATTGGTATAAGTGGCTACTGGTATAAAACGGGCTTTCTAGCTAGTGAGAGAGTCGAAGGTTTGTGTACTTCACGGCTGTTGAAATCCGCTGTAAGTAGTGTGCCACTCCAGAGTGTAGAAGGTGAAGTGTAGGTCATTATACCTCTAAGAAGGTTTGTCTACTGAACTAAAAAATGCGATCGCCACAATTCCTATCTGCAATAACTCAGTACGACTAAATACCTGGTGGACAAAAATAGACCTGTCCCTTACTTCGGGCTTGTTAGCACAGCAATACTCATAGCGTCGGTCTGCCAGAGAAGCATTGTTTATATGAAGAAAGTTTGCGATTTTACACGGTTAAATAAAAACTTTATTTTTATTTAACCACAAAACTATAAGAAATTTGGCGTAAAAGCTTTAAGCTATATTTCTAAAGCAATAGATTTTAAGAAAGAAGAAAATCTGAGCTTGGTACTAAAATCGTTTTTTCAAAAATGGTCATGACTTGTTTATTAAACCCAATAAGAGAGCAAAAAAAAGAGCTATGTCAGCAAAATAGAGATTTAGGTCTATTTAACAAAGGAATAACTTCTCCGTGGAGAAATCCACTCCCCGTGGATAATTCTCGAAGAAGTCCAGTTGTTGTCTATTTTTACAGCAACAGGTGGATTCCGATGAAATGTTTTTCCTTAGCTGAAGCTATTGCGCTTTACCATAAGGCTTTATCTTTAGGTAAGCAAATTATTGTCTATCCTCCTAATTTAGATCCCTATATAGAAGGAAGTGCAATACCGCCTTGTGAAGAAGGAATGGAGGGAGAGGCGATCGCTTTCATCCAATAGAACAAGCCTCCTGCCAGCAGCAGGGGGCTTTTTTAGCATCATTTAGTTATTGAGAATCTTCCCCGTGGTTAAAGCCTTTTGAAAGTGTTCACTACGTTGCTTCAGTAAGGCTGATCGTGTTGGGGCTAAATTTCATTAACTCGTAAAGGTCGCAGGCAGATAAATCTTCTTGACTTGGCTCGTCAGTTTGGCAGATTGCTACAATCGGATCGCCGTACACTTTGGCTCTACCAATCAGTAAAAGTTTTTTATCTGCACACTTTCCAATCAACTTGAACTTGTCGGCAGGGAAAAAGTCTACATAAGGAAAGAAACTACGATTTTTTATTTGCATTTTTCCTCCTGAGTCTTTAACTACTTGGTTGGCTAAATAAGGTGAACAATGACGTAGTGCTATAAGTTTTGAAGCCTTGAATTTTTGACAGTACTAGAGGCAATGTGATGCACCTAACTGTATTCATCAGTGTCATTAACAGACAATCGATTAAGTGGATACTTATCGTTGTGATCTGAGGATTTTCAATGTGTTGCTCTTGAATTGTCCAATCGCTGAAGGTAGCAACTAATCCACTGAGCATTTTCTCGGAGGAGATGAAAAATGCTCCCGCGAATCAAAGTATCTAAGCGCAGTCGCTCCGACATGGAACTGTAACGGAACTTATCCTCTATGGTTGATTCGGGTACATCGCCAATGGTTGAATAACAATTGGCGGTATGTCTTAGGACATGAGCAACTAGCTGAGAGCGCAATTCTTTGATAGAAAAGGCTAATTGATAGGGATACTCAGGATAGTCCTTCAAGACCTTTTCAATTTCTTGAAGTACATAGGCGTTTTGGTGCATAGCCTCTTGGGAGTTGATTTCTCTAACCGGGTTATCATCAATGCAAATCATTCTGATAGCAAGCTTTTGAGGCAGAAGGTGGCTTTTCATCTAACGGTTATTTTTCCTGCCTCAGACCCTAAAAGCTAGAGTAATAGGCTCACATCCTCAGGGTCGTGGGCAGGTACAACGAAGCGAACTGATACCGACCAAGGACACTGACGAGTTCACGCAAATTACTTGAAAATGCTTACTCTTCAGTCTCCTCTCAATGCCTACGAAGTTAGCTGTCGGGCTAGAACTGAGAGATGTTCTCCTCTTGACTTCTCCTACCTGAGTAGAGAGAAGATGTGAGATTTGCCCCAAGTATTGGTTCCTCCGCTCCAGCGCTCACGCTACAGTTCAACAAGCTTTTGTAGATAAGATACTGGATTAGGCTGACTTACTAGATTTTATTTTGCAAATACTAGCATATACCTAGGGAAGTTTACCTTCTCTCTTAAGATATAAATTTTATATAACAAAAGAAAAGCCAATTATCCCGCAGAAGGGCGAACCTTACTCAAGCGCATTTCTTTCCACAAGGCTTGGTACTGCTCAAGCACTGATTTGGGTAAGGGTTTAAGAAACTCACATTTGTCAAGAACGGAGGACTCTGGCAGTAGTAGGCGATTTCCTCGAAGATCTTCAGGTAATTCAGCTGGATTAATGCCAATAACCATTGGTGAGGTAGCGTTACTGTATAAAGAAATCTCGCGGGCTTGCTTTGGCTGCCAGCAGAAATCAATCCACTGCTTCATTAAAGCCTGCCGATCTCCGATTTCTATAAAGTCGGAGTTAGTGGTCATAGATGTGGGCTGCACCCAGTTATCTGTCCAAAGTGCTGTTCCCGATTGGGGGACGACTGCCTCGATTTGGGGATAGCTCGTTCGTAATGGCAGGATATCGGTAGACCAACCCACGGCGACATAGGTATCTTCTAGAATTAAAGGCTCCAAATAGTTACTAGAGCTATAAAACTTGACCTGTTGATGTAGGGCTAGTAATTCTTCCTTAAGATTTGATATCTGACTTAAATTAGTTGTGTTGTAGGAAGACCCAAGCTTTTTTAACGCCAGACCAATAACTTCTCTCGGTTGAGCTAAAAGAGAAATGCGATCGCGTAACTCCGGACGCCACAAGTCGCTCCAATCCTTGGGCGTCCAGCCCCAGCCTTTGAATTTGTCACGGTTATAGGCAATAACTGTAGTGCCCCAACGGTAAGGTGCGCCCCATATTTTCCCAGATTGGGTTAACTGACCTTGGGTATTACGTTTTACTAACTCTTGCCAGCGCGGTGGCAGTTGCTGCCATCCTTGCAACTGTTCGATCTCTAGCGGCTGAATTAGTTGCTGTTGAATCGCTGTTTCTAGCCAGTAATCCCCTAAGGTTACCAAATCGGCGATCGCAGGCGTCCTCCCTCCGATGAAGGGTAAAGGCAACGGCGACGGGGTGTCTTTTTTTTCGGCTTGCTGCTTCCAGGTTTGGAGATTCTTAAATAGTTCCTCAATCTGCTTTTCTGGGTCAAACTTGAGGACAGCAGGCTGCTTTAAGCTTCGGCGAAATTCTCCTACTAGTTGAGCTGGAATTGAATTTTTCAACAGCCGTATCTTCAAAGCTGCTGAATTGGCTTTGCTACAGCCCGATGTCAGTTGAGCTAGTGCTAGACCCCCAGCACCCACTAAAAACGCTCGTCGATCCATTCTTTCTGTTCTAAAAACTATTCAAGATTTGTAGAGAGTGAGGAAGAGAGATTTTCATTTTCTAGATTTAAACCTCTAAAGGCTGTCGCCGCTCAACACCAAAACCTACAAGGTCAATTATCGTGGGTATCTGGTTTCCTTCCGGACGTTGGTAGGTAATAATCGTGCGTAATCGCAGATCGGGTGCAACCATCCGCATTTGGTCAACGGCAACTGAGCGTCGGTAGTATGTTGTCATCTCCAGAGTCTGACGACTGGGAAGATAAGTAAAACGACTTTTCACAGCACCCGCTTCCGAGTAACCCTCATCCCGTAGATAAAAACCCTGGATGATCTCCTCCGTTGCTGGAATATGAGCAGCTAAGGGCATCGGTGGAGTATCGGCTTTTTCATCTAAACTCACGTAGGCATCCGGGATAAACAGCGCTTTGAGACTCATTGAGACTTGTTCTCCGGTTTCGGAAACCGTATCAAAGGCGATCGCAAATCCTGGACAGGCGATCGCTTCTGACCCTACTTGCTCTGTGTCAACTTTAATCCCCTCGAGCTGTGATACCGACAAAATCTGCTGTTTTTGTTCGCCTGTTAAGGATTCCACCCGATACTCTGTATAAGAGCGTTCTATCTGACCTTGAAGCACAGAATGGTAAATTCTTTCCGTCTTCCATAAGCCTGTACAAGCCGTAAAAAAATCTTGAAAACTAAGCATACTTTCGGGAACGACTGAAATTTCCTGTAGCTGAGATGAATTAGCTTGTTTTCAACAAATTAACATAATTTTTGTTATCTCTTAGACTAAAGGCAGAGTGTCGGATCGGCTATATTTCTTTAGGCTAAAACTTGACCTTACGTACCTGAATCGAGAAAACAAGGTGATATCCTGAGAAAAATAAGCAACTTTACCTAGCTAAGTTATTGACCTTCAACGAATTAATTTCCTAAGTTGTTCTTGGAATGTCCTGCTCAGGTGAATTTCAGCTGGTTAGGCAACTTGTTAATTTGCTAAGTATTTTTGCAGGTTGTCTGAAGGTGGATTTCTCAGGGATGAGACAAGGTAAGACATCCAACCTCAGACTGAATATTGAATAGATTACATTTCTAAACAAAAACAAAATAGAATAATCCTCTTGAGTGGCTAGTCAATGGCTCTCTAGCGGCTATTTAAGTAACGATTAAACGGTTTAATCAGCTCCTAATATCTCAAATAGTTAAATGAATCAGCACTCAAGGTAGCTTTCCCTTTAAAGTGACTAGCATAGATACAGAAGGAAGTTCTGGGAATTGGAATCACATGGATGCAGTTCAAAAGCAAATCATCGCCCTAAGCCATAAAGTTGATGCAATCTACCAAGTAGTCGATCAGCTTAGTGGGAAAGTTACAGAATCTCTCGCTGAAATCAAACAGACATCAGGCTCAAACTGTGACTCCTCCTACTCAGTAGCCAACGTCAGACCTTACAGCTATCAGAGTCCGAGTCTGCTCAACTCCGTAATGGAACATAAAGATGTTCTGGTTGATAGCAACAGTGAGCTGACCAATCCTCATCACAATAGTGAGAAGGCTCTGTCTGCCGACATTCAAGTACAGCGCTTAACTGCCCAGCTTACAGCAGCATACAATCGCATTGCAGCTCTGGAGGAACAGTTACTATCCCGAAGAATCCACTCTTAGTAAGCATTCAAAAATCACGTTCTATATACTCTGTCGTATGCTTGTCCGGCGTACTTTGTCATTAGTTATTTATTAATGACCAACGGCGATGAGCAAGGAACCTGGAAAGGTTGGAATAATTGTTGAAAATGTATTCAGTTATCAGTTGAGAAGCTTCTAGAGCAGCTCTTGAGCTACTTCAGGCTAAAGGTACAGCTTTACTTGTCTATCACAGATTTGCCTCAAGTTAGTGTAGGTGTTTGCAAAACTATTCCTACTAACGTTGACGGAATCGAATTAACTTTGACAGTATCGCTCTATCAAGCCTTCAATGGCTTGCAGTAATTGAGCAGAGTTCCAGCCTTGATAAAGATGGGCAGCGATCGCACAACCGCCTGCACCAACCCCTTCTTTGACATATCCCTGCTCGTAAGCTTGTAGTTGAGGGTAACGAGACGCAGCAAAGCTTAACTGGGTTGCCAAAAGAGGCACGGTATCAATATCCTGGGCTAATCCCACCGTATCCCCCGTAGGGTCTTCTGCCACCCAGCGAGTTGTTCCTACTACGACTCGTTCGGGCTGCCATACTAGGGAATCCGTGTTTAAGGCAGGGGAGGCTTCCGAGTTCTTCACTAATGCCTGCGCCAGAGCATAAACAGCAAGCATTTGTGTACCACCAGCCAGTAAGACTCCACAATAACGCGATGCGGCGATCGCCATTCCGGCTGCCGCAATCTGCATCGGGTCTCCCACCGCTGCTACGAGTTGAAAAGGGTCAACAGAAGCGGGAGTAGGGAGTAGGCTTCGACGTGACCCTTCGACAAGACTTCGGCGTGAGCGCTCAGTCGAACGCTCAGGGCGGAGACGCTCAGCCGAACGGGAGTAGGGAGTAGGGGAGGATAAGGAAGATTTTTCCTCTTTGTCTCCCTTGTCTTTTTTTCCACTCGCCAGTCTTGCCTGTTGCAGCCCTGTCTGTACAATTTCCCACTTCTGAGCATGATTGCAGTGGGGATGGCTGCTATTGACCTTACCCGTGGCGGCAATTCCCAACCCGGTGAGTACACTCAATGCTGTTGTCGTTCCCCCCACCACACACTCACTGATAATTACATACCCATTATCTGCCGCCACTGCTAGCTGTTCGCCCCACTTTAAGCCTTGCTCAAACAGGCGTTTGACTGTCTCTAGAGGCAGGGCATTTCCTGAAGTGAGACACTTGGCAGGGACACCACCTAAGTCAATGGCTGGTACGGCAGGGGGATCGGGTAAGCCCGCATTGAAGAGATAGATAGGAAGGTTAAAGGCTTCGGCAACAGCACGGGAGATAAATACAGGCGATGCCCCTGCCTCCAGAGGCGGCAGGGGATATTGAGGTTGTGGAGTGACTCCGTTGACTAAGAATTCAGCATCAGCGATCGCTGTATATCTACGAGACTCTGGTGTTGCACCCGCCGCAGAAATGCCAGGGATTAAACCTGTGGCGGTAAATCCTAAAATGCAAGCGAGTACGGGTGGGCGTCCCTGATACTGCTGTAACCACCACTGTCCCCGTTCATGCTGCGTGTAGACTCGGATCATTGGTCACATTGGTCATTGGTCATTGGTCGTTGAACAAGGGACAAATGACTGAGGGCAAAAATGGCAAACTACTGCTCGATGTGATTAATCGGTATTAGCCATCGTAATCTAGTAAGACTTGCACCCAGTTTGGGGGTCGGGGAATGGGGTTCCCTAAGCGATCGAGCATCAGTAAAGCCACAATATGCACGACGAATAAATAAACAAAGTTGTTGATGACGATCATTACAAAGGCGATCGCCTGAATCAATGTCAAACTGGGTTGAGCGAGCAATCCTAGCTTCACAAACCCCCACTCTGCTACTTCTGTAATCTGACTCGTCACATAAACCCAGAGGTCTTCACCCAAGAGAATCGAGAGCAGCCAAAATCGGAAAAAGAATCCCAACGTGCCAAGGATTGTCCCGGTGCTAATAGAAACTAGCCAACCGCTTCCGCGTCTCCACATCGCTCCCAACTGAACGCCCATAATGCCAAAGGGAATAAAAAAGAGAATGCTGCGAGTTGGTCCCATCAACACCGACAGCAATAACCCAGAAACCAGCGCTGTCATCCAAGAGGCACGGTTTCCCCAACGTAGGTAGACCAATGCGATCGGAAGCGGAAAAAACATCCGTAGCACTGGCCCTAGGGGAAAGTAATAATTAATCAGCCAAATCAAGCTAGCGGTACTTGCGAGAAAAGCTGTTTCCACCATTGCCAAGGGCGGAGCAGGATAACCTGTTCCGGAAGGTAGGGTAGTCCTTTCCTTCGGCATCGCACTGACCGAGGGTGGGGGAATCGGCTCGGTTTTTGAAGACGAACCAAGTAGTAGTTCGTCTTCGTCGGCAATACCCACAGCATCCAAATCATCGCTCAAAGGTTCAGCCTCCGGCTTTAAAGACTGATTTTTAATTTTCTCGGAAGGATCGGGGCGAGAAGCGTGGGTATCATCAAAAGGATCGGTCATGCAGATTTAGTTAACTCTTGAGTGATTTCTATATTTAAATTGCTGGCTGGCTTGAAATGGGAGCGATCGCCTCTAACGGCATTTCGGTAACGGCATCTGCCAGTGGCTCAGATTTTACGTCCTGAATCACCAGTACCGAACAATGGGCGTGGTGTACCACATAATTACTCACGCTCCCCAGGAAGGCTTCTGCCAATCCTGAGCGTCCCCGACGCCCGACTACTACTAAATCTGCGTCCCAATCTTGAGCTACTGCACACAACTGATGACCTGCATCGCCAACTTGGTACTCAGATTGTGTAAGAATTCCGCGATTCATCGCCTCTTGTGCATAATGTTTTAAGAGTGCCTGCCCCTCCTCTATCCGCTGCTCAATTACAATTTGTTGAGTTTGGTAATCATTGCCCAACATCATAGATGGCATACTCACATCAAAAACCGTAGGAGCTGTTGATGGGCCTATAGTCTCAGGGATAATGCAATGCAGCAACTTAAGTGTGGCTTGATTAGACTGGGCTAACTCCAGTGCTGCTGTAAATACGGGGGAAGATAAGGACGAGTTGTCAATAGCAACAAGGATTTTGTGAAAACTCATAAGAATAAAAGTGGGTGGAGGGTCTTAAAGACAACCAACGCTCAACGCTCTACATACTTAAAGCCTATCTAAAACGTCATGAGCGGTGATAAGCAAACATCTACTATAGTCATTTACTCTGTGTAGCCTATCCTAAGCTAGCCTCTGTCAACCTTTAAGGGAAAGGGCAAAGTCTATTTCCTAACTCAGCACTTTCAAGTTAGGCAATGATTCGTTCCAAGGCAGCCACATCAGGAATATACATAATATCGTTCTCCCGCAGAATCAGCCCTTTCTTCTCCAGTTTAGTCAGCACCCTTGTAACAGTCTCCCGTGCCAGTCCACTAAGGCTGCTCAACTCGCGGTGAGGTAAGTTGGGAATTTCAGTTCCTTGCTGTTTCAGTTTCCCCTGACCCTCGGCTAAAAACAATAATGTGTCTGCTACCCGCGAAGTACTATCCGACTCACGCAGACGTAGCCGTCGATTGACTTGGCGAAGACGCTTTGCCATTAGCTGAGATAAGCGCACCCCTGCCATCGGTTCGTTGTGAATGAGCTGGACAAAATCCTGAGCTGGCACACTGCCAATCGTTGTAGGAGTTAAGGTAATAACATCTGTTGAACGCGGCACCTCATCCAGGGCTGCCATTTCTCCAAAGATTTCTCCTTTTCCCAGAATATTGAGGGTTACCTCTTTACCATCAAGGTTATAGGTACGAATTTTTGCCCAGCCCTCCAATATAAAGTACACTGAGCCACCCCAGTCATTCTCCAGCAAAATGACTCGATTCGCTGGATGAGAGCGAGTGACAACGTGAGAAGTGGCTTGCTCCACAGTAGTCTCTGGTAAGCCAGCAAAAAAAGGAATATCGTCTGAGCTGTATCGGTCTTCCATGATGGCTAAGCACATTGTAAACGTAGCGGACAGAATAGATGCTCAACTGTCCACTAACTTGCATTGAGGCAGGGGCGTTTCCCGTTTCAACTTACAAGAGTAACAGTCTGAGCAACTGAACACTTTCAGTTCAGGCATCTCACCAACCTTTCAAGACAATCCAGAATAGCGGATTGGCGATCGCTTTCTCACACATGATGGCTCTAGCACATTCATTCGTGACTGCAATTGCTAACCCTGTCAGGGCTTGAGGTAATTATCGGAGAATGGGCACAAAGTTATTATGCGGCATTTGCTCAACCTCCAAGAATCTGAATTCTCAGGGCAGCCCATCCTTGTCCCCGCAGTAGTTCACAATGATAAAAATCAAGCTGATCGCTATCGATTGTTTTCAATTTCTCGATTTTCAGGGCGTACTGGGACTAAGATGTTTCTTCAACTGGCAGGTAAGGAAAATCTAGCTATTATCTGCTCAGAAGAAACCTTATACCTGCTTGCTCGGCAATCTAACATTAAGGATAAGGGGCTTCCCCTCTGTCCCGTGTCACTGCACTCGTTCTCGCCAAGGGTTCCACCGTGACTGATCGCAAGGATATTCAATCTCTCATCAATGATATCGACGGCATCCTGCCTCAAGCTGGTTCCCGTCTACCCTGGTCTAAACCTGGTGATGCTACGCGAGAGCGCCAAGTTCTAGAGCGAGTTCGTAGCTACCTGGTTTCTCAGCAGCAAAACTTGGCGAATGCCTCTGAAAGTCCGTTGGCAACGATGACACCAGCTCAAGCCGAAGTGGCACAGCAGATCGGGCAAGCGGTGACTCAAGAAATGAATGTTTTGCGTGCTAACTTGATGCAGCCCTTACAGCTAGACTTGGAAGCTCTGCACCAACAACGGGAGTCTCTGGTTCAAGAAATTCGGCATCTAGAACGTACAAGGCAGGAGATGGAGGCGCTTACCCAGCAAAAGGCTGCCCAGCAGAAGTTTATCTCAGAGTTTTCCCAGGAGTTAATCAGCCGTTGTACTGTCAGCTTAACGCAACAGCTTGCTCAAATCATGGGAGATTTGGAAGCACGTTTGGTAAGCAACCAAGCAACCACTGAGGCGATTAACTCAGCTACTACTAATGGGGGGAGTCGGGAGAGAGTGATGCTGCCGCAAGAGCGTCTAGAGCAACTTCGGCAACTACAACTCCAGTCCGATCGCCTCCTGACAACTATTGATGCTAACCAGCGAGTAATCTTTGAGGCATTACAGCGCAATCTTCAAAGCTATGAGGAGTCGTTGTCTCAAGGGTTAGAGAAAATGCACAACTTGGGCGTTCAAGGGGAACTGCTGTTTACAGGCTTAATCAATCGCTTGGCGCAACAGTTGGGACGAGAAACTTCAACCCTTTTGCACACACCATCCCTGCCCTCGTCAGATTCCACGACTGAAATCGACCTCGCTACCAGTCATACCAGACCAGAAACACTGCTGCCGAGCGATGCAATAACAATAACGGGACAATCTTCGTTCCCTACTGCCCCAACATTGCAGGGGAATCCCTTGGTGGAACCTCCGATGCCACTGCAAGCTGATTTAGTTCCTACCCAAGAAGAAGGCGAAAGGAGTGCTGCCGATCCACAAGAGGCAATTCCGAACGAGACAACTTCTCTTCAGCCTGAATCTCAGTCATTGGCTGAAGACTATTTTTCAGAAAACTTAAGTTCGGAAGATTGGGAGATCGTTGAAGGATTAGATTCTGAAAATGCGGACATTGATTTAGATGAAAGCGATCGCCTAGACACGTTTCTACAGCTAGATATCGATACCGAAGCCTCACTCCCCTTAGATGAGGTGAGCGAAACGCCAGATCAATCAGCAAGCGTTGACCTCGATTCTCTCTTAAGACTGATGAATGAGCGATCGACAACCGTCACCCCTGAAGTCCCAACTTCTGAGGTGCTAAACCAAATGGCTGAACTCAACGCTATCTCGGATCGTCGTCGCCAGGAAATCGATGAGTTGTACAAAACTCTTTTCGGTACAGATTCGTTAATTAACACAGCAAAGCCCGATGAATCAGAGGTTTCTTCACTCACTCCCTTAGATGTCTCAGAACCACAGTCGGCTCCAAGCTCTCAATTCGTAGAATACGAGCGACTTTCTAACACCGAATCCGTCAATCCTCTTTCTTCTCAGGTTGAAGAGCTTCTATATGAAGGACTTGTAGATCCATCTGCCGAGACAACTCAAGGGCAAGAGTTAACTGGGTTAGAGGAACAGTTGGGATCGTGGGATTTATTTGACGATTCAGGGACTGGGTCGCTTGTTGAGACGGCTTTTGCAGGAGAAGCGCTCTCCTCATCACTAGGGACTAACTCGCTGTCCAACACTGAGCAAGAAACGGTTAAAACGATTTCGTCCTTAAATGATTTATTAGAGGAAATGGGCTTAAGCTACGCTGCACCTGCTGCCAAGGCTGAGATGCCTACTACAATCAAACAGCCGTCCCCAGAGCCAACCCCTGACCCCGAACCCGAAATCAGTTTGGTTGAAGATAACTACATTCCTGCCTCGCCTGAGGAGGATTTGCTGATAACGGACGAAGTAGAAAGCGACCCGGACGTGGAAATTTGGCTGGATCGAAATACCCTAGAGCAGTTGAGCGAAGACCTCCACAGTTTTGAGGGTTCTCAAGGTCGAAATTTCCGAAGGCAGGATGAGCCGATACAATCCGGTAATTATGATGAATCACCGCTCATTGCACCCGACCCGGCTTCAGTCAATCAACAGTACCAGCAGTTCTTGCTGTCAGATGAGTTATTAGCAGAAGATTGGGAAGAGTTCGCGTTCAACAACTTGTCCGAGCGATCGCCTAATCAAAATGAAGCTGCCGAGCAAAATAATTCTACGCTAGCGGCATCCGAATCAATAGAGTCGGATTTTGACCCAGATTTATTTCCAACAGACGCCCTGGAACTAGACCCAGAGAGCGCGATCAAGGCTAATGCCCAAAGGTCGGATGGTCTAGGCATACCTGAAGAGGTGATTGCCCTTGAGGATGGAACGGTTATTGATGAAATGCAGTGGGATGAACCAACAGACAGTGCAACGGAGGAAGCGATCGCATCCCCTAAGTTTGACTCAGATTCGGTTTCACAATTGAACCCTGAGTTAGAGGAAGAGGAAGCGGTAAGCCAACAACCCTCTCTACAGGAAAATAGCACCGAGACGTTAGCATCAGCTACATCCAACGACTTAAGCGATCGCGAAGCTTTGAGTGAAGAGGCACAGAGGTTAGAGCAAGGAAATGTTGATATAGACTTACATCAACCAGAAGCTTTCAACCCAGAGCAACCTGATAACGAAAAAAAGAAGGAGAGCAATTCAGAGAGTGAGGGCTGAATCTCCAGCTTTTATCCCTGACTCTATCCACAATTCGTATTCACTCAAGAAATATTCGATGATTGCACCCTCAGAGCAACCAGAGGTGGATATTAGCAGCGCTGTTTGGTACTTAGGAATTGACTTCGGGACTACTGGTATTTCAGCTGTCCTGTTGAACCAACCAACGGCTCGACGATACCCCATCTATTGGTCAAAGGAATTACAAATAAGTCATGAGGAATTACGAACACTCAATCCCCAATTAAAAGTTCGTAGTTCTGCGGAAACGATTTTTCGTTTGCCAGCTATAACTTACTCCGGTTCAGCGGCGAGTAAGCTATTTGTTCAACAGCCTGTAGCACCGATTATTGTGGGTTCCTTAGCGTCCTCCCTAGCCAATAAGCAGCCTGGAATATTCCTACAGAACTTTAAACCTTATTTGAAAACTGCCATTCCCTACTATTGCCCTGAGCGTCAGGACTGGGAACCGATATTGCAATTGCACAATCAGCAACTCGTTTCTCTGTACTGGGTTCGACGGACTTTACAAGCTTTGTTAGCAACGCTGACGCCTAAGAGTACGCTACCAGAAGCTGTGATGAAGGTAGGAGCCATTGGTCTGAAGCCGGAAACTTTAGGTCACGCCTTAGGACGGTTGGAGGGAGTGATTTTAGGCTGTCCAGCTAACTGGGGAGACACTTACCGATTGAATTTGCGCGAGGCTGTACTAGAAGCCAAGCTGGTGAGATATCCAGAGCAAATTTTATTTCTTGAAGATGCGATCGCTACTCTCCTTAGCGCTATATCAACTTCTCATGTTGATGTCCCAGAACATGAAAGAGAAGAAGGTTCTAACATCAGGGGACAAGGAGGGCAAGGGAGACAAGGAGGACAAGGGGGACAAGGGGGACAAGGGGGACAAGGAGGAGTTTCAATACAGCCCTCTCCCCTATCTCCCGCTCTCCTTATTCCCCAGTGGCGCGGCGGTACTTTAGTCATCAATGCTGGTGCAACGACAACTGAACTCGCTTTGGTCAATTTGCCTGATCAAATCAAAGACTTAACCCACAACGACTTTTGTCTCCAAAGTTTGTCTTATGGGGGTAATGCGATCGAGCAAGATATCTTCTGTCAGTTGCTCTATCCCCAAATGTCTTCTGAGCAACTACAACAACTTTCACTCAATGATGATTTGGAACTACCGCTACCGGGTCAACCCGACAAGTCAAAACGCGATCGCTTGGAATTGATGTTACAGAGTTCTCCGTTCGGTCAAGCAATTCTCAAAGCGGCTGGATACCTAAAGCTAATATTGCAACACAGAGACGAATTTACTCTAGAACTGGGTACTGAGAGATGGTTGGTGAAGCGTCTAGACTTGGAAACTAATATTATTTTGCCGTTCATTCAACAGCTAAATCGACAGCTAAACGCGCTGATGATTGAAGCGGGACTATCTGAACAAGGAATTTATCAAGCTGTCTGTGTCGGTGGTACTACTGGGTTGGGAGCGCTGGAAGAGTGGCTACAGCAAAAATTACCGAATGCTGCGATCGTGCCAGACTACCATGAGTTCGCACCTAACAAAAAAGGAAAGCTTTTCTCAAAACTCAGCACTCATAAGACAGATTCTTGGGTTGCAACTGGGCTGGCAACCTTGCCTCTCTATCCCCAACTTTTAAACCGCTCCCAGCAGCAGTACAGTGACTATTTTCTGCTTTTGGAACTTCTACGGGCTTTTCCTAAAACGACAGACGACTCAGCCAATCGTCCTTATAGCCTTGAGGAAATCGTGCAGCACTTAGAGCGTCGAGGTCTGAACACAAATACTTGTTACGAGCGTCTTGTCCGTTTGGTGAAAGGTCAACTGCCACTGGGTATTGTGCCTTCTTTAGAGGACGACAGCACTTTATCTGAGGCATCAAGAGAAAATTTGCATTACTCTCAGGTCTTGGCTGAACCGCTTTTTTCTCAAGAAGGTCAGCTCTATCGTCTAAACCTCCAGCAACAAGAGCGTCTGCGTCAATACCTAGAACTCGTTCTATCGGGAACTCATCAAAAATTTGAGGAACCGCTAATTGTTAAGTTGGGTAAAACTGACGGCTAACTTTCAACCCTGGATTGAATGTATAGCAAAGTGCTGAGTATTGAAAAACTTACTATGAACGCGATCGCATTATATTCGTTCCAATGTGTATCAAAACCAAACGACGGAGTTTACGTGAAGGTTGATATGGATCAGGTTGTCTCAACAAGCCAACTAAATTTCTAATAATTTGAATTGGCGTTACAATCAGTCCCCACGGAAATCCCCACCACCCCAAAAATAGAGAGAACAAACAATCTTTGATTTGCTCAAGTCGTCCGCACTTTCCACAACAAACATGGGGTCTGCTCACCCAAGACGTTAACACAAATGCTGACCAGACGCGATGCGATGTATGAACGTCAATAGGTCCGCGACCGCTGCAACAGGGACACTTCCCTTGATGAACTGCTCTGACTTGCTCGTCTAAAACCTCTACAGGAACCTGATTGGCGGCAATGAGCGCACGCCCATTTAGTTGACACGTTGCATTACAAAACCGATAGCCCTGGTCTTTTACGCCACCCAATAGGATTGTCGTTCCACAGTAATCACATTTTGCCATAGTGTTATCGCTCTTTATATTTCTATAATTTTCAATCCGAGTGTTCTGCCTCTCTATAGTTCTGACTTGTGGGAGGTTATGCAGTTTTGAGGCAACACCACATCTGTGGAGCAGACTGGCTATACTCATGGTCAATATAGTTAGGCAGACGCGGGTATTATGGTGGACTGGTTACTGCTCTGGGGAGCCACTCAAGCTGTCGGGGTTCTTGTATACCCGATTCTGCAAGACTTGGCAAAGGAGGGCGCAAAAGACTTTACCAAAGATTTCTTCAAAGATTCCCTAAAACACGTTCTGCTACGTGAAAAAGACCCGCGCAATATTGCTGCTGGCAATGCTATCAGAGAATTTCTGCAACTGGTACAGCAGGAATTAAAAGATGCAGATGTTTCTGATGCACAATTGCAGCACTATACTAAACCTCTAAAAGAATTTATTAACGATAAATCAGTCAAAGAGAGTCTGGGAAGCGCGTTTAAAGATGACTGCCAAGCTTTAGATACAAAGACCTTGGCTAAAACCTGGTATCAGCTTAAATTGTCACCTTCGCTACCAGAAGAATTTGACTGGGAACTGGTTGGCAAGCTGTACCGCAAGAAAGTTAAATCTATCATCCGGGAATTGCCTGAGTTACGCACTGTCCTAGACTCCGAAAATATTGAATCCATCCAGCAAAACACAAAAGAAATGGCTGGCATTGCTCCTGAGTTTGACTTGAGGCGATATCAGGAAGGACTGCAAGAGCGATACAGTAATCTCAACTTAGATAGTTTAGATACAAGTGTTTATGACTATCGAGAAAAACTCAAAGTATGGCAAGTATTCATAGCACAAAATGTGCGTGAATGCCAAGAGTTTTTACCTCAAGTTTATGAACTTCCTAAAGAGCATCAAAAACGACTGAGGGAGAGTAATCAACTCGAAGCAGACGTTGACCCCGAAGCGTGGGAACGATACAAACAAGTTTATTATCAACAGCCAGTGCGATCGGTTTTGGATGTTGTTAATGAGATGCAAAGCGATCGATTACCCCCCCAGCCCCCCTTAGTAAGGCAGGGGGCTAGGGGGGTCAATTCAACAAAAAACGAAGCCACTATGACCGCCTTATTTCGCCGCATCAACCCCACCCAAAAATTTCGCATCACCAAGCATCAAATTGCCAAATTATTGAGAATTCCCGAATCACAAATTGTCAAAATTGAATCTTGGCTCTATGTCGTATTTGTCCACCGCCTCGACAAAGGAGGACAATTTATCAGCTACCGCCAAATGGAACAATGGAAAAATGCCATTGCCTGCCAACTGCAACAATGCTCCACCAAGCAACAGTTACAACACCTATGGAATGCAATAGAACGCGACCATAGAAAGCACAATCAACAATACGCCAATTCCGTCCTTCCCTTCCTGAAAAAAATCGGGTTTATCTGGGAATCAACACACGCCATGCAATGAAAACAGTGAAGCCTACATAGCCGAACACAGTTAGCCAATCTTGCCAGTTATCGGGAAGTATCAACAAGCTGTCGTCCACAGGCAACCTCACATTCGCAATAATGTAAACAATAACTGAATTCGCCAAAGCGATTCTCGGTTCCAGTTCAGACCTAGACCTAAAGAGGCGTTATGACTTCACAACAAGTGAGAGTAAATGAGCGAGTGCTAGTCACAGGTGCCACGGGTGGGGTTGGACAGCTAACAGTCGCCAAGCTACTAGAGAAAGGCTTTCCAGTTCGCGTTCTGACCCGCAGTGCAGAAAAAGCCCAGAAAATGTTTGATAACCGAGTGGAAATTGCCCTTGGCGACATCCGCCAACCAACGACCCTCCCCGCCGCCGTACAGAACATTACCCACATCATCTGTTGCACCGGAACCAGTGCCTTTCCCTCCGCAAAATGGGATTTTGACGAAACTGACGAGCTTCAAGGACTCGGAAGCCTCATTGAATGGAGCAAGATTTACCTCGACCCACAGTACCGCCTTGCCAAGGCTAAGAATAGTCCCGAACAAGTTGATGCCCAAGGAGTCAGTAACCTAGTAGCCGCAACCCCTAAAGATTTGAAGCGGTTTATTTTTGTATCCTCCTGCGGCATTCTGCGTAAAGATAAACCCCCCTTTAGTTTTCTCAATGCTTTTGGTGTACTCGATGCTAAACAAAAAGGCGAGGAAACGATTATCCGTTCCGGCTTACCCTACAGCATTATTCGCCCAGCACGGTTAATTGACGGACCGTACACGTCCTATGACTTGAACACACTGCTGAAGGCAAAAACAGGGGGAAAATTGGCTGTAGTCGTGGGGACGGGCGATACTCTATCCGGTGAAACCAGCCGAATTGATGTGGCATCAGCCTGCGTAGAATGTATAGACAACCCGG
>DATNQT010000573.1:0-6886 GCA_036703885.1 Candidatus Sericytochromatia bacterium | reverse complement strand
CCGCCAACATGGGCGGCAAGGTGAATCACGATATCCTGCTGCTCGGCTGCTCGCTGGCAGGCTTCCAGGAAACGGAGATCGTAATCACGCGATCGCAATACCGTAATCTTCTCTGGCTGTGCCCCAGCTATAATCAGTTGCTGCACTACCTGACGCCCTAGAAATCCTGCCCCACCCGTAACCAGAATCCGCTTATTACTCAAATCTAAAGTTGCCATCTCTATTACAATCCTTGCCCAACTTCAGGAACTCTCGAAAGCAATTTGTCACGTTTTACTGAGCTAGCTAGTTGACATTTATCTGTCCGCAGCTCAATCAACCATACTACCCATGCTCTGACGAACATAGGCGCTATCATCCAACAGTTGCAAACCTTGACCATTAGATGAAGACAGACCTAGAGCACGCAAGTCGGCTTCTACCATTAAAGCCACTAACTCCTCAAACGTTACAGAAGGAGACCAACCTAGCTTCTGCTTTACCTTAGTAGGTTCACCTATAAGTAAATCTACCTCTGCCGGACGTAGATAACGTGGGTCAAATTCCACATAATCATGCCAATCCAAATTGACATAACCAAAAGCTATATCCAGAAACTCACGAATTGAGTGAGTTTCACCCGTTGCGACAACGTAATCATCCGCTTCGTCTTGCTGTAGCATCAGCCACATCGCCTTGACATAATCTTTGGCGTAGCCCCAGTCTCGCTTAGAGTCGAGATTACCAAGATAGAGTTTTTTCTGAGTACCAGCAACAATCCGGGCGATCGCTCTAGTAATCTTGCGCGTGACAAAGGTTTCACCACGTCTTGGCGATTCGTGGTTAAACAGTATCCCATTGCAGGCAAACATCCCATAGGACTCGCGATAATTCACCGTTTGCCAATGGGCATAAACCTTGGCACAAGCATAGGGACTGCGGGGATAAAAGGGCGTTGTTTCCTTCTGGGGTACATCTTGTACCTTCCCGAACATCTCCGAAGAACCCGCCTGATAGAAACGCACGTCAATACCCGTGCGCTGGCGATAGTCGCGAATCGCTTCCAACAGCCGCAGCGTCCCCATTCCTACAGAATCAACTGTGTATTCTGGTGAGTCAAAACTGACACGCACATGGGATTGAGCGCCTAAGTTATAAATCTCTACGGGTTTAACTTCTTCTAAAATCCGGCGCAGGGTTACGCCATCGGTCAAGTCACCGTAGTGGAGAAACAACCGAGCCTCTTCATTGTGAGGGTCTACATAAATGTGATCGATCCGATCAGTGTTAAATGTAGAAGTCCGCCGGATAATCCCGTGAACTTCATAGTCTTTCTCCAGCAATAATTCACTCAAGTAGGAACCATCCTGACCCGTGATGCCGGTGATTAGCGATCGCTTGCGTTGCGTCATCCTTAATTCTTCCTGTAACAAATTTAGGCTCTTACGGCGGCTGTTGCTTGCCGATGAACGTTAATATCCCAACAGGGGTGTTGGGAGGTAAATGAATCACTCCCTAAGTTAACTTAAAATTCTCTCATGTCGAAGACTGGAGTAGGTATCCTAGCCAGTCCAGTTGAGTTGAGGAAAGAGTCTTCTATCAACTCAACCTGCTAACGTTCCAAAAGAGAACGAGAAGAGTTTCGTTATGTTTACTTCAGTAAGCCCCATTATTTTTGGTAGAAATAATTACGCCAATTGTTTTGACAATGAGCCATAAATCTAGCCAAAAATTTCGGAAGTTCACGTAGTAAACATCTATTTGGACGCGCTGCTCGTAGGGGATATCATTGCGTCCAGAAACTTGCCACAATCCTGTAATTCCCGGTCGAATTGTCAGAATTTTATCCATGTATCGACCATATTTTGGCAGTTCCTCTGGCACTAAGGGTCGGGGTCCAACAACACTCATATCTCCTTTCAAAACATTCCAGAACTGAGGAAATTCATCAAGACTAGTAAGTCGCAGAAATCTTCCAATCTTTGTAATTCGAGGGTCTTGTTTGATCTTGAAGCTATCTTCAAATTCTTCCCGCAGATGAGGAGACTGTTCCATTATGTCTAGCAACAATTCATCTGCGTTTTTCACCATTGTTCTGAATTTGATGCAACCAAAAGGCTTGTAATTTTTGCCGACCCGTTCCTGGACATAAAAAATTGGTCCCGGAGAGCTGAGGGCAATCAGCATTGCTAGTAACAGGTAAAGCGGCAAAAACAAAATCAAAACAGATAGCGAAAACATTACATCAAACAGCCGCTTGGCGAAATCCCCGTCTAAGCGATGTCGAGACAGACCTCTGTATCGGCTTCGTGATGCGAGTGGCTGAAAACCTCGCTTCACGAATGCTCTTAACATCTTGACGGAGATAAGTTGGCTTTCGGCAGTCATCTTACTCCTTCACTTCACACCACACGTCACGATCATAAAGCCACAAGACGCTTGCTAAGGCGAATAGGCTGTTGGAAACTGAAATTTGTTTGAGGAAAGGCGAGATTGGTAGTCCTGTTTGCAGCTCTCCAGGAACGTTAGGTAGCGATCGCTAAAAATTTTGGGGGCAAATAAAGCCGCGTTTAACCGCGTCCTCTCAGGACTAAATGCTCCCTGTAGTACCTCAAATGTTTTAACGGCTTCTACCAAAGCTGCTGTACTTTGAGTTTTAAATAGTAGACCCGTACCGCTGTCTGGATATTGCCGAATGTCACGAACAGTTTCCAGCGCCCCACCAGCGCCATAGGCAATGACTGGTGTGCCACAAGCTTGAGCTTCCACTAAGGCAATGCCAAAATCCTCATAAGCTGCATACACAAAGGCTTTTGCTTGCGCCATATACTGCTCAACCACAGTATCAGCACAAAATCCTAGCACTTGTACATTGGGTTGTGCCAGTTTGCGAATCGCCTGCAACTCCGAACCATCACCAATTACGACAAGAGGGTATCCCAGCTGATTGAAGGCTTGAACGATTAAAGAAACTTGCTTGTAGCTCACCAGTCTGGACACTGTGAGATAAAAATCTTCTTTTTGAGCAAGGAAGGGAAATCGCTCTATATTGACTGGAGGGTAGATTACTGTAGCAGGGCGACGATAGCAACGCCAGATGCGATTTGCCGTGTGTTGGGAGTTAGCAATAAAGTAGTCTACTCGGTTTGCTGAAAGGGTATCCCATTGACGTAACCAATGAAGCAGATACCGCGTGATTAAACCTTGAGGACCGCGACCCATTCGGCTACTACGTAGGTAATCAAACGTTAAATCCCAGATGTAGCGCATGGGTGTATGGCAGTAGCAGATGTGCATCTGTTGCGGTGCAGTCAGGATGCCCTTGGCAACGGCATGGGAAGAGGAGAGGATAACATCATAGCTTCGCAAGTCTAGCTGTTCGATTGCTAAAGGCAGCAGAGGCAGATATTTCTGGACACCGTTGCGGGCGAAGGGCAGGTGTTGCAGAAAAGTTGTGCCAATCGAGCGTCCAAACAGATAGCTCTGGGGATTGGTAGATTCAAAATCAATCAGGGCATAAAGATCGGCATCAATGTGCTTCAAGACTTCTTGAACCACCAGTTCTGAGCCGCCAGTTGCTTTGGGCGTCAACCACTCATGAACCAGAGCATATTTCAACGACATTTACCTAAGAGTGTTCTTAGATTAAGAGCTTACCTCAAGTTTATACAGCTATGCCTAACTTGAAACTGCTGAGTGCTGAGTGAGAAGCGATCGCTTTTTCCTGTCTTAGTGCTACTTACTCGAGCAGTAAGTATTAATGTCTGCGACTAATTGCTTTTCTGGTCCAGTGGCTTGCTGCAAATTTGTCAAGGCTGTCTCTGCGGAGGGATGATTTTTCTTCTCAAATGCTCCAACAAAATCGCGGGTGGCTTTGCTAGTATCGCGATACATCTTAATAAAACCCGTTTGATAGTCTTTGAGCTTTGCGTCCTTAACGTTAATCGCTTCCATTTCTTTAGATGCCTTTTCCATCGCATCGGCGGCTTGGAGCATTGCTTTAGGGTCACTTGCTTGACCGCCATTAGTGACGGTTTTTGCTTGGCTGACTGCCTCGTTGGCAACCTTGATAATCTTGTTACATTGAGAGATTTTGCTCTCGCCGCAGCTCACAGTCAATAGACTAACAGTAGCAGTCAACAGAAGAAGGACGAAGTACCGCGCAGGAAAATGCATTAATGCTCTCCTAATAAGTTATTTGCACTCTCGTTGTCGTAGCATATTTTTCGCGTGCTTAAAAGTCCATAGAAAGTGGGCAGTCAGGTGCAGGAGCTTTATTCACTCCCTCTGCTCATCCTGCTCTGCTCATCCCCTTCCTCATTTATCGGCAGCTTCAATGGCAGCAGCAAGGCGTCCCAGTGTCTCTGTTAGTTGCCCCAACTGTTGTAGAGAATCATTTTGAGTTTCTGCCAATGTTTGCACCGCATCGCTTAAGGCAAAGAGCTGGTAGCCCTGTTGTTGAACTTGATGCCCTTGGTGCTGTACCTGAATAGCAAGGGCATCGACGCGATCGGCAAGACGGTCAATTGTTTCGGTGGTGGCGAGAACTGCCTCTCCGATTTGTTCAACAATTGCCTCCAAACGACTAATTCGGGTTTCCACTCCAAGAGCCTCCTTTTTTTCAGGAGTTGGGTTGCTTTGAGCCTTTCCTGTTTGATCGTTTCTATTCACCAGCAATTTTTTTAATCCAAAAGCAAAGTCATTGAACAGTCAATACAGGCTTAAAAGTGGTGGCACGGTCATGTAACGAGGAAAAAGTTCAGCGGTGTTGGTAAAAGCGCTTTTAAAGAGTTGATTGTAGTCTACATGACTTCATTGATGACGCCGTTGATGCCACTGTCAAGCATCGTTGATGATTTGACTGAGGCTAGAGTATTGAGGATACCAACCCAACACTTTCTACGCTTTGTCGCTAGTGCCGACCAAATTTGGGGGATTTGGGGGAGCGCCAGGATGGCGATCGCCTTACCCCTGTGTCTTGATATTAGGTCGTAGGAGTTCGGCGAGGCTCACTCGAGCCGTGGTAGGTTTTAGGGGAAAATCTCTGGCGTTGACGAGAGAAAGATTAGGAGGTAAGGGAAATTCTAACTACCGAGTAAGCCTTCTGGGTTACCCCCACAGGCGTTGAAGAAGCCAAACACAACTGAGCACAAGTCGTAGGAGCGATCAAAATCAGCCAGCATACGTTCTACCATCCATTAGCCTGCTCTCTTGAGAGCCAACACAACATGAGAGCCAATATATCCTGCACTGCCAGTTACAAAGATTGTTGGTTTGACTTGCCCTCACCTAATACTCTCCAGTTTTTTGTTTCCTAGCCTAATCAGAAAATAATAGTGAGTAGTGAGTACCCACAGAGTATTAAGCTGCCCTAAAGTAAATTGAAGATGCCATCGTCATTTGTCGAAGGGATATATCTAGAGGAAGATTATTGCCACCCCGACCCAGAGGTTTTTCTGGGAAGTCGCAGTAAATCTAGCGATCTAGCATTTTAGTCCTAAACTCGGTTCTAGACAGTTATTACTGCCAATCACGAGTATAATGCCCGTGTAATGGTGATTTAAACCCTGGTTCAGCAATTGAGGTGTCACTCCAGACCGATACTACCAGTTGTTAGTAATTAGTTGTTACTTTGAATGGTCGGATTAACAATTAACAACCAACAGCTGATAACCTACAATTTACGGGTTCTTAACAATGTTCCTACTACTTACTCAAGTTCTACTGTGGCTGCTGCTCACAGTTATTCTCTACAATCTGCTACTCAAAGTCATCCCCAGAGCATATCTCACTTTGATTGGGGGTTTGTTTCTGTTTGCCATTATCGTACTGGCATTTTTCTTTCCCAACGAGAGGCTGGTGTCAACGGCCTGGAGCGTTCTCTCGTTTCCCCTCAAACCAGTGGGAGCTACCATTGTGCTTTTGGCAGTTGCTCTCAACCAGGGGCTGAAAAAAAGGAACTTGGTTGTGGCAGCACTCCTGATCTTGTTAATATCCAGTACGCCGTTTTTGTCCACTCTATTAGCTAGAGGTCTGGAAGTGGGGGAGGTAGCTGCGCGACCCCAAACAGCTGGCGCTATAGTACTGCTGGGGCGAGGAACGACAAGACCAAACCTTCCTCCCCGGACGCAAATTCAACTAACGGATACAGGCGATCGCATTCTTCAAACCGCCCAACTGTATCGGGAACAGGTGAATTTGGGCAGCCAACCTATAGTGATTGTTAGCGCTGGTCCTAGAGCAGATTTCCAAGGCAGTCAGACTGCTGAAGCCAACGATATTGCAACTTTACTGACACAATTGGGTGTTCCGCGCGATCGGATTGTCATTGACCCTGTAAGCCAAGATTTGCGGACTAGCGCCACAGAGACAAGGAGAATTCTGGGGAGTCGGGGATTGGGTGGCACTCGCGTTATGGTCGTCACCTCTGCAATAAATAGCCGTCGCGCTCGATTGACCTTTTCTGAGGTCGGTATCAACACCGTTTCTCGACCGACAGATTTTTTTGCAACTCAACCCGGTGCTACACCCTTCCCACGCATTGGGGTACAGTCCTTTATCCCCTCTGTTGAATCCCTCTCCATTACCACACGGATTGTAGATGAATTCTTTACCTCAATTTACTACTACTTACGAGGCTGGCTAGCGCCAGTAGTAAGCTAGTGCAGGGCGGCAGGAATAAGTAGCCAGCTGACAAGCGGTTGAACAGCTTATGCTCAAAGAACTTCTGACTTCCAAGGAAGCCGCACTAGGTTGTTAGAGGTAGTTTGACACTCCCCCGCCTCCACTTCATTAAAGGTGGGGGGTATTAATACTTAAACATACTCTAAGTTCCAGCGACAAAGAGCTTAGTTTTTTGCGAGTACGTCTAAAAACAGCGATTTTCAATAGATAGGGCAATATCATT
>DATNQT010000572.1:0-5071 GCA_036703885.1 Candidatus Sericytochromatia bacterium | reverse complement strand
CACGCTGGGTAACTACCAAATCCCCCTCGAATAGACCAGTTTTCACCTCAACCATGTCCCCGGAGGTTTGACCCAACGTGACTTCTACGGGTTGGAAAGCATTTCCATTTTGGACATAGACCAGTTTCTTGCCATTTGCATCCACCACCGCTGAACTAGGAATGGCTAAAATAGCTGTCGCCGTCTGGTCTGTTAAGACTTCTAATTCGGCAAACATTCCCGGTTTAAGCGCTCCGTCGGGGTTGTCCAGTTCGGCTTTCACTGGCACCACCCGCGTTTCGCCTTCCACCACTGAGCCAATCACAGCAATCCGTCCGCTGAAGGTGCGGTTAGGTAGACTGGCGACTTTTGCGATTGCTCGTTGCCCCGTCTTTACCTTGTCTAAATCCTTTTCATAGATATTCGCGGTAGCAAAAACCTGGCTGTCATTCACAATCGTCATCAGCTTGCCACCTGCGTCCTCGAAGGCTTGACCCAGAGTAACTTCGCGATCGGCAACCGTGCCAGAGATAGGAGCCGTCACTGTCACCAATCCTTTTTCATTCGCACCAGTTCCCAGTTGAGAGAGCCGAGTTTGATAAGCACTATCACTCAGGCGAAGATGGGACTGGGCAGCCTCAACAGAAGCTTGGGCGCGTTTGACTTGAGCTTCAGCTTCCAGAACTTCCTTGCGGCTCATGGCTTTAACGAGTTGAGCTTCGCCTTCTCTCAAGTGAGCTTGCGATTCGAGCATTTGCCGTCGTGGCAGCGCTCCCCCGCTCGCCAACTCCTGGTCTCGGTTATACTTTTCCCGAGCCACCTCAACTTCCGTGCTAGCTTGTTTGATGTCAGCAGATGCAATTTGACGCTGTTGCTCTAGGTTTTCTTCGGCTAGTTTTAAGTCCGCTTGAGCTTTTTGCAAATCTGCCTGAGCCTCGACCCGTTTCTCTTGGGAGTTGACGCGCAGCTCCACTAAATCAGGTGCGGCTAGGACGGCGACGGGTTGACCTGCTTTCACAGAAGCACCGGGTTCCACCAACAGCTCAACAACTTTCCCTGGAATCGGTGTAGTCACCTCTACTTTTTTGTTGGGCAGGGTTTCAATCTGACCGGTGGTTTTAATACCAACAGCTAACTGCTGGCGTTTGGCTGGCTCCACTTTAATTCCCAGCCGCTTGGCGGTTTGGGCATCGACTTGAACAGAACCAAGTGTTGGAACAACTTCGCTTCCTCCTTGGTGAAATTCATCTCCATGTCCGGCATGAGCTAAAACCGCTACGGGAGTAGCTAGTAGAGCTAGGCTCAGGATTGCTCCAGAAACACAACGGAGCGGCACGGGAGGTTGGGAACGGTTGGAGGGGCGCATATTAGGAATGTACTTAAGTACTGAGGAAACTTCAGTAGCGGCAAAACAGAGGCATTTAACCCAGCTATTTGTCTATCAAAAGGGGGTGGTTCACGTATGTAGACCTCTCCATTAATAGGACTCTCCAAATCGCAGAATCGTCAATCCTTTGGAGGATAAGGTGTTTATCAGTTAGTCTATCTGCGTACCTCTTTAAGAGTGAGTGTACTAAGAGCACTTCTACAAGTTTGACCAGCAGTGCCTTTCTCTGCACGCTCTCCAACCAGTTTTCCATAGTCAAATGAAATCAAGATGAAATTGCTCCAACCGATTACTGCTTGTCCCAGGCTTGTCGCCACTGCTTCATTTGGTCAATTTCTTCAGAATTTTTGATTTTCTTCTTCGATTTTCTCCCACTCTTCAGGCAGCATATTGTTTTGCAATTGTTCGCAGCGTCTAATATAGAGCTGTGCTGCTCGATCTCGTTCATTTAGTTGTAAAACATTTTGAAAGAGTTGATACGCTTGTGAAATCTCGTAGTTGTTATATAAAACCACACCTTGTTCAAAATTGCTGCGAGTTCTTATTTTTAAATCTATAAGTTCAGGTGGATTACTATCAAATATCTCAAATACGGAAACTAATTCGGTTTTTCCTTTAACTTTAACTTTATCAATAAATCTATAGTTGTACTGGGTGATATTATTAAGACCAATTAAAGTTTGACCGCTGATTAAAATCGAAGCTCCATAAAGCTTGGTTAAACTTTCTAGACGAGCTGCTAAATTTACGGCATCAGAAATGACTGTTCCTTCCAAGCGTTGTTCCTCTCCAATCATGCCTAGCATTAAGCTACCTGTATGAATGCCAATTCCGATCACGATCGGTAAATAACCGCTTCTTTGACGATGTAAATTATAAACATATACTTCCTTTTGCATATCAATTGCAGCTCGCAAAGCATCTTCAGGCACTTCTGGGAATAATGCCATCATTGCATCTCCAATATACTTATCAATAAAGCCATTATTATTCCTAATAATTGGGCTAACTCTTTTTAAATAAGAGTTTAGAAAATCAAAATTTTCCTTAGGACTCATGCTTTCTGATAAACTCGTGAAGGAGCGGATATCAGAAAATAATATGGTCATTTCTCGCTGGACTTGATCGCCCAGCTGCACGTCGATAATGCTTTCTTTTTCTAAGAATCTTAAAAACTCACGAGGCACAAAACGGCTGTAAGAAATATTAAGCTTGGCTAATTGAATATGAGTTTTTATTCGAGCAAATAGCTCATTTTTTGAAATAGGTTTAGTTAAATAATCATTGGCTCCAGAATTAAATCCTTCTAATAGATCTAAAACTTGATTTTTAGCTGTTAGTAAGACAATAGGTAATTCATTAGCCGGGAATTTCTCACGGATTTTTTTACAGACTTCATAACCTGTCATTTTTGGCATCATAACATCCAATAAAATTAAATCAGGTCTTAAGCCCTTTTCAATTAATTCAATTGCTTGAATTCCATCAAAAGTTGGTGTAATAGAATAATTTTCTAGTAAAAGTAGATTAGAGAGTACTTGAAGATTAATTGGCTCATCATCCACAATTAATATATTAAAATTTTTATTATGCATAACTAGCGATTTCGCTGTGCTAGTAATCTCTGAACCTTGACTTTGTACAGCTTGAAATTCTTTAGGTTTTGAAACTAATTGTAATTTTTCTAAACGGGAATTAGCGTTAGCCAAAGAAAAGATGGCTGGGCGGTACAATGTCCTATTTTCACTGGCTGCATCCTTAGAAATGGGAAGCGTAAACGTAAAGCGAGAGCCTTTTCCTAAAGTGGATTTAACACGAATTTTGCCCCCATGTAACTCTACCAGCTGCTTGGTTATTGCTAAACCAAGTCCTGTTCCTCCGTAAGCTCTGGTAATTGAGCCATCAGCTTGCTCAAAGGATTCAAAAATTCTGTCTATTTTATCAGCAGCAATACCGATTCCGGTATCGGCAACCGCTATTTCTAGCATCCCTTTTTGCTCATCATTTCTAAAAGGAGGTTTAATAACCACTGCCGAAACTTCTACTATTCCTACTTCGGTAAACTTAATCGCGTTACCAATGAGATTGTACAAAATTTGTTGTACCCGATTCTCGTCGGCATCTACGACTGGAACTTCAGGAGGAATGGCATTGATTAGCTGTAAAGATTTTTGGTTAGCAAGGGGTTGGGAAAGTGTCAAAACCACATCGGCAAGTTCTCGCATCCCAATGGGTTTAATTTGAAGTTCAATCGTCTTGTGCTTGAGTTGAGAAAAATCTAGGATATCGTTAACGAGATTAGATAATCGCCTGCCGCTATGAGCAATCATTAAAAGATTAGCAACTTGCTCTTGATGGAGCGACCCAGTCGCTCCATCAATCATGGATTCAGCAATACCGATAATCCCATTAAGAGGAGTACGGAGTTCATGGGAGGTATTGGCTAAAAATTCATCTTTGAGTTTATCAATTTCTGATAGTTCTGTATTTTTAGCTTCGAGGCTTTCTGTATAGTTTTTAATCCGTTCGATCATACTATTGAACGAACTAGCAAGGTTACCAATTTCATCTTTCGATCTAATCTTGACTCGGACATCAAGGTTGCCTGCTGTAAATTGAGAAACCTTTTGGGTTAAGTGAATGAGTGGTTTAGCCAGGATTTGTCCCATAATCACAGCTACCAGGGTCACTATAGCCGCGATGACTATAGCCAAAACTACGGCAGCACGAGTTTGAGCTTCAATAGGGGCAAGAAAAGCTTCCTGGGGTTGGGCAAAGATGACAAACCACGGTTCAGTTTTTAGGGTGGCGATCGCAACTGAGTTCAATTGAGTGCGAGTTTCGACGAGTCGCGTTGTAAAGTGGGGTGTAGGCGATATCTCAGGCGTCCTCGTTGGCTTACGAATTGCATTATCTAGAGCGTTTTTAAGGGTAGGTAAGTTAGTTGAGAGTTGGGCGTCGGGTAGTATGGGTAAGCGTCCCTCAGCTTGTAGTTGCTTTACCAACGCTGGAGGTAAAGGGACAATGGACTTAAACGTCAATTCTGGCGCTATGCCGTGAGCGAGGCGAATGTAATGTTCATCTAGTAAAACGGCAAAGGACTTTGGTCCAGCAAGATCAGTTTGCCGGGTAATCAACTGCTGCACAACCGTCGCGTTGTAGGACACACGCAGGACACCAACGATAACTCCCGTAGCATCCCGGACTGGGTTGCTGAAATAGATATTGACTAATCCAGGAACCGTTGCCGACAACCGCATGGCAGAGACATAGGGCAAGTTAGTTTTGAGCGGCTGAATAAAGTAATCGCGATTGGATTCGTCTTTACCAATATCTGGGGTGTAAGTATCGAGTACATTCCGCCCTTGCAGGTCAAGCAGTGCATAAGAGAAGATATTGACAGTATCTTGGCGGCGGAGACTACGCAAGGTATCTCCCGCTACTTTTTCTTCAGGACTACCTGCCCTCACTTCTGGCGGGAGACTTAAGTAGTTTGCTAATCCCGGCAAAATCGCTTCGACCCGGACATCATCCAGAATAGATGTAATGAAGGTATCAATACTGGTTGCCGTTTGAGACGCTACCGCAAAAAGGGCTTGATTGGCATTTTGGGTGAGGGTTTCTTGGGTGGTGTATTTGTTGATGAATGTCAGCAGGATTAATGGGATGAGGGCCACCGCCAAGAAAGAGACGATCAGCTTATTG
>DATNQT010000571.1:0-2807 GCA_036703885.1 Candidatus Sericytochromatia bacterium | reverse complement strand
GCGCCACACGAAGCAGAGATTACGGAAGGCGATCGCTACCAATCCCCTAGGGACGGTTTATCTGAATTCGGCAAGCGTTCCCCGAATTATCCAAACCGACGCTAACCGACTCCGTAACTTTTCCTTAGTTTCTCTGCAAGCGGGTGTTGTATCCGAAATTTCTCTGGTTTGGGTAGGGAAAGATTATACGCTGGTGTCCGAGCAGTTGCTATACCGTACTCCTGAACCCGTTGTAGGGCAACCTGTTTACAGTCAGTCGCCATAAGTACCCAAGCCTTGGTAATATAGATCAGGCTGGAGAGGTGGCAGAGTGGTCGATTGCGTCCGACTTGAAATCGGATGAACCGAAAGGGTCCGGGAGTTCGAATCTCCCCTTCTCCGTTTAATACTTAATACCAAGTTGCTCCTCAAAGATAGTAGATAGGAGGACAAGGGAGACAAGGGAGACAAGGGAGACAAGGAGGACAAGGGAGAGATAAAGTACTATGTATGAACGCAACTTGGTATTAGAGGGTGTCTGAAAAGTCACTTTTGGCACGCCTTATCGTTGAAGATCCCCCTAAATCCCCCTTAAAAAGGGGGACTTTGAGCATTTTGTTCCCCCCTTAAAAAGGGGGGCTAGGGGGGATCGAGTGATATTTAGCACTTTCCAGACATCCTATTATTCAAGTTTGCCGATTAAGCAAGGTGGCACTCGCTTGATCTGTGGGCATCATGATCACTTCGTTGATATTGACATGAGGCGATCGCGTTGCACAGAAAAATATCACATCGGCAACATCATCTGGCGTTAGCGGTGTCAACCCTTTGTAAACTTTATTAGCACGCTCGGAGTCACCTCGAAACCGGATATTACTGAAATCAGTTTCCACCATGCCAGGGTCTACAGAAGTGACTCGCACTGGCGTTCCCAAAAGGTCTTGCTTTAATCCTTCAGAGATTGATTTCACAGCAGCTTTAGTGGCACAGTAGACACTACCACCCGGATAGGTTTGATGACCTGCGATCGATCCAAGGTTGATCACATGACCTCTGCCACGACTGACCATCCCTGGCACAAGCGCTCGTGTTACGTACAGTAGTCCCTTAATATTGGTGTCGATCATCTCCTCCCAGTCTTGAATGCTGGCTTCATGAACCTTATCTAAACCCCGGCTTAAACCTGCATTGTTAATCAAGATATCAACGGCTGACCAAGGCGCTGGTAGATTGTCAAGAGCTGATTCTACTTGAGAGCGATCGCAAACATCCAAAGGCATCAAATGCAGCTGACAAGCATACTCCTTAGTTAGTTGGTCGGCTAACTGTTCTAATCGTTCCTGACGCCTCGCCGCGAGAATAAGTTTTGCACCCGTTTGAGCAAACGCCTTGGCACAAGCTTCACCAATACCACTGCTAGCACCAGTAATTAAAACAACATAGTCTTTTACAGAAACCATCGAAATTTCTCCTCCCTCTACTCCCCCACTTCCCCTGCACTTACTAGGGAGTCATCGAAGTAGTGGGGCGATCGACAACTTGTAAACGCTGGGTGACCATAATCATGCCACCTTCCCGAATCAACACTGCCGAAACCCAACGGTTATCTTCTTTCAGAGGAGCTTTCCCCAGCTTAAAAATTCCTCCAGCAGACAATAACTCCAACTTTAGGTCAGCGGGTTTAGTAAAACGTTCTGGCTTAATCTGCTCTTCCAGCGCCGTTCCCAGCAACAAGTTATTTCCTAGAGGTTCCTTAACAATCACATCAAAGTTATACGGCTGACCGACACGCACTTGCTCTGGTAAATTCACTTGTACAGTAGGAGGATTAGCTCCAGAACTAATCTGAGTGCGTTCTGCCAAAACTTCCTGCTGGACAATTTTTTGGTTTTCAAAGCGCTGACGCGATCGCAAACTGGATTCGAGTTTCATCACCGTTCCATCACGCTGCTGAGTCCCAGTAATATTCGTAATCGTTTCTGCGACAATTCCGTTTCCTTCAGCCTTCCAATCTTTGAGTTCTGTGCGGTAAGTCAGCTGAGGGTAACGTTGCCAAAGTTGAGTCAATGCTTGCTCCATCGCCGCACGAGTCAAGCCGTCGGAATGTTTGAAATTAGCATCATAGAACTGCATGACACCCTGAACATTGCGTCCATTTGCTGCGGCATCAATTTGCGTTAGGGTATCTTTAAGCTGAGGTGGTGCGCTTGCAGGGCTTTCTGCTCGAACTTTTCCCGCCCATCCCGTTGTTAAACCCACTGTTAATAAAACTACTGACCATCCCACCCAGTAGGGTTTCGCTTTGGCAGGAAGAGACGAGGAGAGGGGACGGAGTGAAGTTGCAGGATTGTGCATTGGGGAAATCGTAGGAAATAGTTTGATAAAAGAAATTGACCGTTGAATTGTTGAAGCCTGGATGGCATATTCGCCAATTTACACTGAATTTTTGATTTTAGTTGAGCGGCAGCAAGCAGAGGCTCAGACTCAGCCTCTGCAACGGGTAGACTGTCGCTAGGCATTTTTGCTTATTAGCCCGGTAATCCAGCTTGCTGAAAAACCTGTTGGGCAGTGAGTTGGAGTCCTGGCAAAAGGGTATCTGTTATAGGCACTGTACCTCTGTAGGTCTGGGGTGGAGCATCGGGATAGAATACCGTAATGCTTCTGGCTTGCGAATCAATCACCCAAACTCGTGATACACCAGCCTTTAGGTAATCTGTTGCTTTTTCCGCCAAATCGCCAAAACTCTGCCCTGGTGAGATGATTTCAATGACCAGTTCAGGGGCAGTAGGGCAAGCTTCATCCAGCATCCAATCTGCACTTAGGCGAGT
>DATNQT010000570.1:0-3066 GCA_036703885.1 Candidatus Sericytochromatia bacterium | reverse complement strand
ATATTGTAATCATCAGGAGCGATCGCATCGGAAATTATCAATGAAGCTGGGTCGAGCAGTAACGTTCCCCATCTACCATTAGAGGCTTGTAAATCGACAAAGCCATCGTAAGCAAGGGTTCCTTTCCCTGACACTTCAACAAAACCCCCAGCGCCACTCCTGGCGTCGCCCCGTGCCGTGATACTGCCATAAAAGCGAGTCGTGTCATCTGCCCAGATAATCACCTTACCACCATCGCCAGTAGAGAGCGCATCAGCATTAATTGCCGAATCCCTACTGACAAAGGTGCTATTTGCCGTCGGCACGGTTCCTCTACCCTGGTAATCTCCCCCAATCAACACCGTACCACCGTTATTCGTGCCGGAGGCATTGATATTAACGCCGATGAGTGCGACATTATTTCCCAAAACCTTCACATCCCCACCCGTTTCACCAGAGACATCGAGAATACCAGAGGCGATTACTCCTCCTTCTGTAGGAATGGCAATTCCTGAACCTGTCAGAATCACCGTACCGTCTGGGTTAACCGTCACCCCCGTAGCATCGCCAACGTTCTTGCTAGTGAGCAATCGGGGTAAGTCCACAGGCGATATCCCAGCCGCCGTTGCTAGTTGGCTGCTATCTGCCAACGTTGCTACTGGTTGAATCTCCAAACTCAGCACCATTCCTTTCTGACTGAGGCGCACTACATTCTCACCTGGCACTGCCATGATAGTGATGTTGCCGCTTGGTGCTGAAAGTGAGCCAGTATTAATTACACTACCCCCCAGCAAGGTTAAATTTTGTCCCTTACCTACTGCTAGGTTGCCTGCATTCACAATGCTTCCTGGCTGACTCATTGTAAAAGCGAAACGTGATGGGTTACCGACCAAGGATTGATAGTCATTTGAGCCAACAGCATTGAACCAACTCCCCGCAAAGCCAATTCCATTAGCAGTGGTGGCGGTAAAACTAGCTGGCACATTCAACCTGGCATTCGAGTTAAAGATAATCCCAGCAGGATTCATCAAAAACAGGTTGGAGTTGCCCCCTGTTACCTGGATTAAGCCGTTAATTACTGAGGCATCTCCCCCGACAACCCGACCGAGAATGTTACGAATTTGGGGAGTGGAGAGGAAGTTGGCAACTTCGCTGCCATTGAGGTCGAATTTCTGGAAGCTGTGGAACAGATTCGCTCCATCTCTTGACAGCGTACCACCGTGGATATCAAGGCGATCGCCACTGGAGGTGACTTTTGTGGCAGTGCCGTCTGGTGCAGCCGTGAGGGACTGGGCATAAAGCGGCTTGACGCTGACTATTCCTACCACAGAAAGGACTGTCAGTGGCAGCACAAGATTCTGTCGAGTTGAGACCATCAAGATTCTATCGAGTTGAAACCCTATTATTGTGCCCTTTCAGCTTTATCTAAAGAACATCGTGGAAAATAAAGTGCAATCGTTACAAGAACAGATTCAGCAGTAATTAGAGGGTGGAGGAGGCAATCGTTCATCGTGAGGGTTTTAGAACAGTCATAACCCGTTATCTAAGCGTTGCTTGAGATCGCGAACTGCGGCGCTAGTGTTGCGATCATAAGCAATCTGAAGACATCGATAAATTACTTCCTTTAGCTGGATTTCAGGAAAATAGAGGCTTTTTTCCTGAAGATTATATTCCGCCCCTTGCAACTGGTAAATCAACAATTGCTTTTTGCGAAATAGCCAAACTTCAGGAACTCGATAAGGCAAATAATCATCGATATTGGAATAACTTGTCACGTCGATTTCTAGCACTAAATCTGGTGGGGGTTCGCTGCTCCAATCAATTCGCTCTTTGCCAGAAACCGCTTCCCAATTGTCGATATAGAAACAATAGTCTGGCTCAATGCCGCTCTCCTGGGGCAGTTCCATCGTGACGGGGGTAAATGCATCGTATTCTTGTCCAATATGGTCGAGTAAAGCCGTGATAACATTCGCGATCAGATGAGCATCCCGTCCATGTTTGGGCAAAGGGGACATCAGTAAAACCTCTCCAGTTCGATACTTCATCCGGGGAATGGAGCCATCGCCCCTTTGCTGACATAGGGTTTGATACTGTTGCCACGTCGCAGGCAACCGCACCACCGCTCCCGGTGGAAGTTGGATTTTTTCGGGTGAGACGAGGGCAAACATGGCTAAATCGCTCCCTTGCGTAATCGCTTAGTGCAATGATATCGAGATTTGTGTAGCGATCGCTGACTAACTCCATCTGTGGCGATCACACTTGTTTTTTGAGGTATTCAAAGGAGCGATCGCACGTTGATCGTCTAGAAAAGCTTGGGATTATGATATTGGGATGAAGCTAATGTACCAACTGAAATATTAGTAGGTGCAGCAAGTACTGTACTATAAATCTCTCAACTTTCCTTAGTAATCTAGACCCTTGACACGAGCTAAAAATCCGCGAGAACAGATTGAGCAAGTAGTGGTGACGGCACAGCAGATGCGCGAGATTGAAGGACGCATCTTTGAGGCTGGAATGCCCGTTGCTGCCTTAATGGAAAAAGTCGCAGGGCTGATTAGTAGTCAAATTCAGGCGCTTTATCCGTCTTCTCACTATCGCCGAGTTGGGGTCTTAGTGGGGCCAGGTCATAATGGCGGCGATGCTTTGGTGGTGGCGCGTGAACTGCACTTGCAAGGCTATGATGTACTAATTTACCGCCCGATCGCAAAGCTGAAGGAACTGACGGCGAATCATGCCCAATATGCGGCGAGTTTGGGAATTCCCTTTTACGAGCAGATTTCGCCCTTGTATCAGTGCGATCTGATTATGGATGGTTTGTTTGGATTTGGATTAACGCGATCGCTTTCTGATGATATTGCTGATGCGATTAACCAGTTGAATCAATGGTCGCAACCCGTTGTCAGTATCGATCTGCCTTCAGGTATCCATACTGATACCGGGGAAGTTTTGGGAACGGCGGTTCGGGCTACCCGCACGCTCTGTCTGGGGCTGTGGAAGCTGGCTTTTTTTCAAGACCAAGCGTTGGAGTATATCGGGGAAGCGGAGTTAATTGATTTTGGCATCCCCATGATGGATGTCTGGTCAATC
>DATNQT010000569.1:0-2369 GCA_036703885.1 Candidatus Sericytochromatia bacterium | reverse complement strand
TGGGGGAATCACAGCATGGCGAAAGGCTGTGCTTGCCCAAAAAGATGCAGAGGTATTGGCTCTAATTACTAAACCTGTATAGATTTTTAGCTGTTCGCCTAGTTAATTCAGCAACTCCTACTGACAGTTCTTGCCAGAAGGGAATGCGATCATCTCAGCAATTTGATACCCTAGCTTAAATACTCTTGGGAACGGGTAAAAGCGTGGACATTCAAATTGGGCGGAGCAAAAGCGCTCGCCGAGCTTATGGAATTGACGAAATTGCGCTAGCGCCAGGGACGAGAACTCTAGATCCGAGTTTGGCAGATACAAGCTGGCGCATCGGAGGGATTGAACGGCAAATTCCGATTATTGCCAGTGCGATGGATGGGGTAGTCGATGTCCGTATGGCAGTTTTGCTATCTCAGTTGGGTGCGTTGGGTGTGCTAAACCTAGAAGGCATTCAAACCCGCTACGCTGACCCAGAACCCATACTAAAACGCATCGCTTCAGTAGGGAAATCTGAGTTCGTCACCCTGATGCAGGAACTATATGCCGAACCGATTAAACCTGAACTGATACAAGAGCGAGTTCAGGAAATCAGAAACCAAGGCGGAATTGCGGCGGTAAGCGCAACGCCTGTGGGTGCATTGAAATACGGTGAAGTTGTGGCATCAGCAGGTGCCGAGCTATTTTTTGTACAAGCAACAGTAGTTTCAACAGCTCACCTCTCACCAGAGTCGGTGACTCCCCTAGATTTGGCTCATTTCTGCCAGGAAATGCCAATACCCGTGATTTTAGGAAATTGCGTCACTTATGAAGTTGCCCTCAACTTGATGAAGGCTGGAGCCTCTGGGATTTTAGTCGGTATTGGTCCTGGTGCCGCTTGCACCTCGCGTGGGGTTTTGGGTGTAGGTGTCCCTCAGGCAACAGCTATTGCTGACTGTGCCGCCGCCCGTGACGAATACCATCAGGAAACGGGTAACTACGTTCCTGTCATTGCTGATGGCGGTTTAATTACAGGGGGCGACATCTGTAAGTGCATTGCCTGCGGTGCTGATGGAGTGATGATTGGTTCTCCCTTTGCCAGAGCCAAAGAAGCACCCGGCAAAGGTTTCCACTGGGGTATGGCAACGCCTAGTCCAGTTCTACCACGAGGAACGCGCATCCAAGTTGGTAGTACTGGCACGTTGGAGCAAATCCTCGTTGGTCCTGCACAACTTGATGATGGCACCCACAACCTCTTGGGAGCATTAAAAACTAGCATGGGTACCCTAGGAGCCAAAAACCTTAAAGAAATGCAGCAAGTCGAGGTGGTAATCGCCCCGTCTCTGCTAACTGAAGGAAAGGTGTATCAGAAAGCACAACAGTTGGGTATGGGCAAATAACTCTATTGAGTTATTGAGTAGTGCTGAGTGCTGAAGAAGCAAAATCAGTATTCTCAAAGAAGTAGTAAGTAGATCTACTACTTTTGATGAATCATTAAAAATTTCCGGTCTGCCCCATGAAGCATTAGAAAAACTAAAGCTGTCGCTTACAATAGAGAAAGCGGAGACGTATGTTTCCGTTCACTCCTCACACCACACTCCGCCCGGACTGCGTTCGGGCGGTTCCTTCATAATTGGCAAAACTGAACAGAGGTGGATAAAAATCTTGATTATCAAGATAGAATTTATGTCTAAATGTATAGTTTTCAAGGGATAGAACCTGTGTTTTTGCTGTGGTAGAATTCCTTAGATACATAGAATAAAGTACACCCAAGGATTTCCAGGCATGTCAACAGCCGTACAAGTTACAGACGCCAGTTTTAAGCAAGACGTACTTGAAAGTGAAGTTCCAGTTTTAGTTGATTTTTGGGCTCCCTGGTGTGGTCCCTGTCGCATGGTTGCGCCTGTTGTTGATGAAATCGCGCAGCAGTACGAAGGTCAGGTGAAAGTTGTTAAGCTCAACACCGATGAGAATCCCAACGTAGCAAGTCAGTACGGAATCCGCAGTATCCCAACGTTGATGATTTTTAAGGGCGGACAGCGAGTTGATATGGTGGTGGGCGCGGTTCCCAAAACTACCTTGGCAAACACCCTAGAAAAGTACCTCTAAGTGTTTTGCATTGGCTACCATTGGGATAACACAGTTGGACTCGCGTAACCGAAAATCATCTCTAACCGCAAGCAAGGCTGTAAGAAGTTTTAGGATTGCCCACTTGAGATAATAACTTTTATTTCTTGAGTAAACTGTTTACCCCTCGAACCGTGTTACTTAACTAAGTCTTATACCTTGCAAAAGCGCCTTGAGCTATCGGAGCTGAGGCGCTTTTTGATTCATTAGTATTTAGCTAATATTCAGGGTTGTCCAAGTCTCTACGCTGACAATTCCATCCGCTACAAGATCTT
>DATNQT010000568.1:0-3320 GCA_036703885.1 Candidatus Sericytochromatia bacterium | reverse complement strand
TCAGCACCTCCGCGATCGCCATGCAGCTCCATCCACTCATCACTAATCGCCTGAATATAATCCAGCGTACTCGGTCGTCTGGGGTGACGCGCTAGCTGTAGCCGCTGTGCTGGTGATAAGCCGCTGAAAATCTCTTGACGCAATTGCATTGCTCGCATTTCCAGTTGGTGGATTTCGTCAGAGACATCGACGTTATTTTCCTCAGCAAGTTCGCGAATCTGATTAATTCGTGCCTCTAACTCCCAAAGCGGCTTTTCAAAGTCGAGCAGAAAGGTTCTTTGTTCAGTAGTCATTGGTCATTAGTCAGTAGTCATGAGTCATTGGTCATTGGTGAAGACCCAAAGACCAATGACTCATGATGAGAAGCTAAAAAGTGCGATCGCTAAAAGCTCAGTAACGGTCTGAATCCGTGTTTGACCGATACCTGCCCAATTTGATCCATTTTGTCTACAGTAATCTGATTCCGTCCCCAAGAAAAGTTTGTGTGCCACTTTTCAAATTCTAGGAGCATCGATTCGGCAAAACAGGCGAACAGTTGACGCCCCGGAACATCCATATTGACGATTTTCATAATTTTCCAGTCAATATCTAGAGAATGCTCCACAATACCGCCATTGAGGACGTAGACACCCGGACGCTGAATTTGAGTTGCCATGTTTTTGGGGTAGCCACCATCAATCAGCAGACAGGGTTCCTTCAAAACCGAAAAATCGATTTCAACCCCCTTCGGCATACTGGCAACCCAGACTACAATATCAGCTTGCGGTAAGGCTTCTTCCAAGCCCATAATTTTGCCGCGACCTAGTTCTGCTTGCAAAGCTTGTAGTCGCTCTTGATTTCGAGCAATCAGCAACAGTTCTGCTACATCCGTTCGAGCATCGAGCCACCGACAGACGGCACTACCGATATCGCCTGTTGCTCCACAAACGGCAACAGTTGCTTTCGAGAGTTCGATCCCCAGCTTTTGGGACGCCTGTTCTACTTGGCGACACAGAATGTAAGCGGTGTGAGTATTGCCAGTGGTGAAGCGATCAAACTCTAACTTAATATTGCGAACCTGCTTGCTCTCGTGCAAGTTAAACTCTTCAAAAATAATCGAGGAAAAGCCTCCCAAGGCGGTAATACTGATGCCGTGCTTTTGGGCATGAGCCATCGCATTCAGGATTTTACGCATTGCCGCTTTGATGCGGCGATTTGCGAGCATCTCTGGAAGAAAGCAAGACTCGACATAACGACCTTCAATTGTCTGGCCAGTGAGGCTTGTAACCTTTATCGTATCAACGATTTGGGGTGGCGCACTGCACCAAAAATCTAGCCCTTGGTCGGCATATTCTGGGTAGCCTAGTTCTTTTGCGACGGATTGGGCGTGTTCCAAACTGGTAAGGTGACCGATAAGACCAAACATGGATTGCTCGCTTTTAAGCCTGTAAGTCAGGCTGAAATGGGGATAAGGGACAGAAATAGTTAACGACTCTACGAAATTTTACAAAAAATTGCGATAGCAAGAGCGCGTTGTTGAAAAAAGACTTGAAAATTAGCATTATTCAGGGGTAAAGCTAATTACCCCCTGTTTATCCCACTGCAATAGAACTGACGGGTTTGACAAGTTAGTTTTTTGTGTTATGCAGCGGCAAGGCCGTAGGCGGACATTCGCATGATGTCGCGGGTGGTGAAACCGATATTGCTCAGGGCTTCACCGTAGGCAATCATGAAGTCTTCAACGAGAGCTTCTTTTTCCATTGCTAGGATGTGAGCATCTTTTTCAACTTCGTTGAGCATCCGCCAAACAACCGGAAGGTTTTGACGATTGGCGGCTTCTAGTTCGGCTTTAGAGTCTTCAAAGTGTTCTTTAAGCCAAACTTCCCCAAAGTTGAGGTGCATATACTCGTCTTTCACGACGCCTTCGGTGATTTTCCGGGCGAAGGGGTCAGCCACGGGGATATAGATGTTGTAGGCGGCGATCGCAAAACACTCGATAATCAGTGATTGAATTAGCAAGCAAGTAACGACGTTGCCAGTCGCTGCCGCTTTCTGGAAGTTCCCATGCAGTTCACCAAAGTACTTACGGGCAAATTCCATGTCTGGCGTCACGCTGAGATTCTTACCACAGGATTGAAAACCCTTCATGTGGCGATTCTCCATCTTCGAGAGGCGAATCAGCTCATCTTTTTGGTCTGGCAACAGTTCAGCCAGTTGAATGTAATTATCGTGAGCCTCTTGTTCGCCTTCAATCACGATCGCATTGATCCGACTGTAGGCGTCTTTATAGGTTTCACTTTTGAAATCGAGTTCTGAACTGACTGTAAGCTCCTGCATAAGTCGATTGTTTCCTGTTTGCCTAAATAATGCTGCGATAAGGTGGTTTGACCCGATCCCTATAGGGAAAGAGTCAATAAAGTTGAGTTGGACATAGCCAGTCATGTTATATGTTGCTGGTTATTATCCTATAGTTCCCTAAACAGAGAATATTCGATCAGTTATTACAAGGATAGAGTCAAATCAGTATAAATGCTTATAATCCTTCAGAAAAACCATTTATCGCGGCTTTGGGAACTATCGATTGTAGTTTTGCTGCTGATGGTTGCGGCTATAGTACTGTTGCCTTTGGCGATCGTCTCTCTGACTTCCTTTGCACCTGCCAGTGCGGCAACGGGCGGAAGCATCTTGGTAGATAGCCCAACCTTAGATAATTATCAAGAGGCGTGGCGGCGCGGCAACTTTCTTTTGGCGTATGCTAATTCAACCCTTGTGGCACTGGCAGTGACAGCTTTCCAGGTTATTACTTCCGCCTTAGCTGGCTATGCGCTGGCACGGCTCAAATTTCGCGGGCGTCAAGCCATTCTACTGATTGTCCTAGCAACCCTAGTAATTCCCTTTCAGATTTTAGTCATACCAATTTTTCTGGTGCTGAAGTGGGGACACTTGGTCAACACCTATGGCGCACTGATTTTGCCCACAGCAGCCAATGGCTTTGGAATTTTTCTCTTGCGGCAGTATTTCATCACAATACCCGTAGAGTTGGAAGAGGCGGCGGCTCTGGATGGAGCAAACCGACTGCAAATTCTTTGGCGGGTGATGCTGCCTTTGTCTCGACCAGCTTTAGTGACGCTGTTTCTGTTTACGTTTATCGGGGAGTGGAACGATCTATTTAAGCCGCTTGTTTTCACCACACGACCGGAGTTAAGAACGGTACAGCTAGCATTGGCTGAGTTTCAGGAGCAATTTACAAATAACTGGTCGTTACTGATGGCGGCTGTGGTCATTGCGACGATGCCAGTGGTGTTGCTGTTTCTGGCAGGTCAGCGGCAGTTCATACAAGG
>DATNQT010000567.1:0-14505 GCA_036703885.1 Candidatus Sericytochromatia bacterium | reverse complement strand
AACACATATTCTTCTAGTTGAAGATGAAGTTAAACTGGCGCGATTCGTGGAGCTAGAACTGAGTAGTGAAGGCTATCACGTAAGTGTTGCACATGATGGAATGTCAGGACTGACCTTGGCACGAGAGTCAGCGCCGGATTTAGCTATTTTGGATTGGATGCTGCCAGGGTTAACTGGGGTGGAACTCTGTCGCCGTCTGCGGGCAACGGGTAGCAAAGTGCCAGTCATTTTGTTGACGGCAAAGGATGAAGTGAGCGATCGCGTCGCTGGTTTGGACGCTGGGGCTGATGACTATGTCGTCAAACCCTTTAGTATTGAGGAACTTCTTGCCAGAATCCGCGCCCACTTGCGTCGCACTCAGGAAACAAACGAGGATGTTTTGCAGTTTGAGGATTTGAGCCTAAATCGTCGGACTCGTGATGTATTTCGGGGTAAACGGGCGATCGAGCTAACGGCAAAAGAGTTTGATTTACTGGAGTATCTTCTCACGAATCCCCGTCAGGTGTTTACTAGAGACCAAATTCTAGAACGTGTCTGGGGTTATGACTTCCTTGGGGATTCCAACATCATTGAGGTCTATATCCGCTATCTGCGCCTGAAGCTGGAAGAAAACAACGAAAAGCGGTTAATCCACACGGTACGGGGTGTGGGATATGCATTGCGGGAGTAATGGTTATGGCAACATTAGATTCCAAAAATTACTTGACAAGTTAGAGCCAATCAACTGAATTAATTGGAATTACTAGTCAGATGCCAATACTGTTCGCTAAAACCTCAAACTTCATCAGCCAAATTCCAGGACGAGCCTATCTAATACTCGCTATCATCATCTTCGCTGCTTCTAGCTCTGTAATCCGTAAGTTAACAGAACTTGGCGCTCAACACCTAATTGATGGCAGAAATCCCATTTCCTTTTGCAATGTTTTGTTTGCGGGAAACATTTGCGCTTTGCTTCTGCTGATTTTAATCTATCGTCAACAGTGGACTGCTCAAAACCTCAAAAACCTTTCAAAGACAGATTGGCTGGGGTTGAGCGGGGTGGCAATTTTGGAAGGAGCTTTAGCACCCACTTTAATCTTTGCAGCTCTTTCTGTGACAATGGTCAACAACGTAGTTCTGATTGGACGAATTGAGCCGCCTCTCACCTTGGCTTTATCGGTTCTGTTGCTACGAGAACGAGTAAATCGTTGGGTTGTGGCTGGTGCGATCGCTTCCTTTGTTGGCGTTATCCTCACGATATTACTTCAGTTTTCTGGAGAAAACATGGTTTCTATGGGAGACATTATCCAGGTGGGGAAAGGTGAGTTATTGACAGCTGGATGGGCTATTTGTATCACGGTTTCCACTATTATTGGTAAAGTTAAGCTGCGTCAAATTCCTTTGGGAATCTTTACTATTTTTCGGACAGTAATAGGAACCATAATCTATGGTGCTATTGTACTCAAGCTATTTGGTCTTCATCATTTTATAGACATCTTCTCGCCGTTCTTGTGGCAATGGATGTTATTTTATAGCGCGGTAATAGTTGTGGCAGGTCAATTATGTTTTTTTACAGGGTTAAAAAGGTCCACTGCCTCAGATGTTTCCTTGGCTAGCTCTTTTAGTCCTCTTGCTGGAATACTGGCAGCCTATTGGATTTTGGGGGAAGTACCTAATATGGCTCAATATATTGGTGGCAGTATTATTATGGGCGGTATTGTTTTGAATCAAATTGGAGTTTCGCGACAAAGCGCTAAAACTCCTCAAGTCCTTAAGAGTACTTCGGCAAAGGAAATGGACAATTCAGTTGGCTTTAAAGGAATTTGATTGTCACAAACTACTACAATCTCGTAGCCATTGAATTATTGCATCAGGTAACTTAGTTCTAGTTCGAGTTTTTGGCTCAATACAAATGTGCCGAGTTATTGCCTTTGCCAATTTCTGGTCTGATGACGACACGGCAACGATTTGATAAGTAATCTCAAACTTATTATTATCCAATTGCTGAGGCATCAAATGAATCAATAACTGGTCGCCGCAATACATCGGGTGTCGAAAATCGACACTGGCATGAATGATTGGAATCGCCGTCAGTGGATTATTAAAAAATGACTGGAGGTTAATACCTGATGCCGCTAGAGACGCTTCATAAGCTTCGTGGCACATTGATAAAATATTGGCAAAATAAACAACCCCAGCCGCATCAGTATCCTGAAAACGAACAGTACGGTTATAGCTAAAGGACATCTACATTCATATTCAAATTAAGGAGTTTTGCAAGAAGTCTAATGGTGAACGCTTTCATCTACAGGTCGTCCAGCAAGGCTAGCAACTACCTTCACTAACTGGGCTGTATCTACGGGTTTAGACATATGCATTTGGAAGCCAGAAGAGATCGCACTTTGAGTGTCTTCCTCTCGGACATATGCCGTCAATGCAACGGCAGGAAGAAGTCCCCCCCGCTTTGCCTCAAGCTCTCTTACCCGGCGAATTAGGCTATAACCATCCTCAACAGGCATACCAATATCACTCACTAAGACATCTGGCTGTAACTGTTCCAGAACTTTAAGCGCCTCAGGCACTGATTCTACCGCGATCGCTTTAGCGCCAGACTCTTCGATCACCGTAGTCAGAAGCTCTCGCACATCGAGTTCATCATCTACAATGAGTACCTGCAAGCCTGAAAGCGTTCCGAACGGTTCAGTTGATGGGTTGGGATCAGACGGCTCTGCTTCTTCCTTTAATTCAGTTTGTTCCGAACTGGTCTGTTCTGACTCATTACACTGATATCGTTCCTTACTACTGTCTTGGAGCAGTAAGTTCACAGTAAACGTTGCCCCCTTGCCCTCTCCCTCACTATCTACCTCGACCGTGCCACCATGCAGTTCAACCAAGTGGCGGACAATTGCCAATCCCAGCCCTAAGCCACCGTAGGAGCGAGTCGTCGTACTATCTTCTTGACGAAAGCGATCAAAAACATAGGGGAGAAAGTCGGCGCTGATGCCAATGCCCGTATCGATTACTTGAATTTGGGCATAGGAGCCAGCTTGCGTAAGGCGTACCTGAACCTTACCGCCTTCGGATGTGAACTTAATCGCATTGGAGAGCAGATTCCAGACGACTTGCTGCAAGCGATCTGCATCCCCTTTGATAAAGATGCCCTGTTTGAGATTTTCTTTCAGGGAAGACGTTCTCACTGAAGCTCCTCCGAGGCTCCCAGACGAGAGTTCTCCCATCCCGTCTGAGTTCATATCCTCCGAAGGGTCGAAGACAGCTTCCAATTGAATCCTTTTCTCCTCGGCGGCTGGACGCATCGCTTCAATCGCTGCCTCGATCGCAGGGACGAGATTGACTGGGCGGAGATTTAGATGCAGCTTGCCACGAATAATGCGCGAGACATCCAGGATATCCTCAATCAGTTGGGCTTGAGACTTGGCGTTGCGCTCAATGGTTTCGAGGGCGCGAGCCGTGGTGGCGGCGTCAAACGTTCGCGTGCGAAGCAGTCCTGCCCAGCCCAGGATTGAGTTAAGGGGGGTGCGCAGCTCATGGGAGAGGGTTGCTAAAAACTCATCCTTCATGCGATTCGCTGCCTCCGCCTGCTGCCGTGCTATCTGCTCGCGAATAATCTGAGCGCGGGCTTCCTCAGCCTGCTTGCGTTCCGTAATGTCTTCTACTGTGCCAACCTGACCGAGCAATTGACCTTGAGCCGACAGCATTGGCGAGCCGCGAACGTGAACCCAACGTATAATCCCCTCTGGCGTTTGGATGCGAAACTCATCCGAGTAGTCGCATTTAGTAAGTATCCATGCCCTCCAATAAGCCATTACGCGATCGCGATCCTCTGGATGAACCGATTCCATCCAACCCTCTCCCAAGCTTTGCTCAAAGGTAAAGCCACAAATGGATTGAAAGCGGGGGTTAGCATACGTACAGCGACCTTCCACATCGGTGAGGAAAATGCCGACTGGCGAGGAGGCACTTAAAGAGCGAAATCGTTGTTCGCTTTCCCTAAGTTCAGTGTTAACGGCTGCCAGTTGTGCGGCTTGACGTTTTACCTCTGCCGTCTTCTTAAACAAGTCAACAAACACCGCCACCTTGGACGTTAAAATTTCCGGCTCAACGGGCTTGAACAGGTAGTCCACTGCCCCCAGGGAATAGCCTTTAAACATCAACGTGTCGCTCGTGCTGAATGCTGTTATGAAAATAATCGGCGTGTGCTGCGATCTCGGTCGGTTGCGGATTAACGTAGCGGTTTCAAATCCATCCATGCCTGGCATCTGGACATCGAGCAGAATCACCGCAAAATCCTGATTGAGTAGACATCTCAAGGCTTCTTCACCCGAATTTGCCTTAACCAGATGCTGATCGGGGCTATTTAATATCGCCTCCAGTGCCAGCAGATTTTCTGGATGGTCGTCCACTAGCAGGACATTCACTTTGGGTTCTGGCTGCATATTCCTACCTTAGAGCCGGGTAGCAAAGGTTAACGATTAAGGGAGCAATGTCACTAAGCGGCAAAATCCAATCGATAGCGACAGCAGCAATCGCAGATTTTGGCATCAGAGGGCTTTCGGCGGTACTCGGCTCTTGAACAAGAGCCAAACCTCCCTTGGCTTTGATGCTGGCTAGCCCCCTGCTACCATCGTCACTGGCTCCCGTCAATATCACGCCGAGTGCTCGTTCGCCGTAGGCGTCGGCGGCTGACTCAAACAGGACATCGATCGAGGGTCGTGCGTAGGATACAGGAGCTTCTGTCGAGAGAGCAAAGCGATAAGCGCTGTCGCGTTGGGCGACGGACTCGGCTTCCACTAGCAAGTGATAGTCAGCCGGAGCCAAGTAGACGTGCCCTGGCTCGATCACTTCTTTATCTTCTGCTTCCGATAGGGGGAGAACACACTGGCGCTGCAAGAACGCGCTCAGGCTCTCGTCAGAGGTTTTATGACGATGTTGAGCGATCGCCACTGGTAGTGGGAAGTTTTTGGGCAGACCTGCTAGTAAAACTTCCAGGGCGTGTAAACCACCCATTGATGTACCTATTACAACAATACCGTAGGGACAAGCTTCCTTTAAAGCCATTACCTTCCCGGCAATCTTCCGAACGGGTTGATTGCTAGGTAGAGACATATGGGTATATGCCCCTATGGATGGCTTTCGAGCGGGGGCTTCCTTGGGAGGTTGTCCCTGGCGACTTTCAGAGTCGCCCTTACCCAATTCTGCGGTAAAGCTTCTCACGCTTTTCTAACGCTTCATAGTGGTGTTCGTGGGGGGTAAATTTGAGTGACTCTTGGCGTCCGAGTCCCAATACACCGAACCGACTCAAGCTTTCATATAGTAAATTGTGAACTCGCTCTTGGAGAGCTTGATTGAAATAGATGAGGACATTCCGACACAATATGACATTGAACTCATTAAAAGATCTATCTGTTGCTAGATTATGTTGGGAAAAAAGAATGTTTTCTCTGAGTGAAGCTCTAAAAATAGCACTATCGTAAGCGGCTGTGTAGTACTCCGAGAAAGAGCGTTTACCCCCTGCTTTTAAATAATTTTGAGTATATTCCTGCATCAAATCTAGATGAAAAATGCCTGCTCTGGCTTTTTTGAGTACTACCTCGTTCATGTCAGTTGCATAAATCCGGCAACGGTGATATAGTCCTTCTTCTTGCATAAGGATTGCCATCGAGTAAACCTCCTCGCCTGTAGAACAGCCAGCGTGCCAGATCCGAATAAACGGATAGGTACGCAGTAGCGGTACAACCTGGTTACGGAAGGTAACGTAGAAGCTAGGGTCGCGGAACATGGACGTGACATGAACCGATAGACCGAGTAAAAATCGCTCCAGACAGGCAGAGTCGTGCAGCACCTTTTCTTGCAGCCCGGAAACGCTAGTTAACTGCTCCTGACGGACGGCATTCCAGATGCGGCGCTTCAAGGAAGCGATCGCATAGTCCCGAAAGTCAAACCCGTAATAACGATAGAGAGCTTCCAATAATAATTGAATCTCCAGGACTTCAAGTTCGTTTTTATCTTCGACGTAGGTCATGGTAGGAGCGAGGCATTGGGATGGGGGGGCTTACAAACATACTCATGGGATTTTAGAACGCAGATAAGAACGAGATGTATAAGAGACTAAATGTGTAGCCTACGACAAGAGTTACGCCTACATCTGTGTCCATCTGTGCTTTTCTCATAAACCAAGGTTTACTTTTGCAAGAACTCTCATGAGGATTAAGGCTTATTAACAATTGAAAGCGATCAGGTGGGAAGTGTACATCCTACTGAGGTCTTTTTGTTAGAAGCCTTTTTCCATCCCAACTACCTCCTTATATGCTCCTACCGATAGAGCCAGACGCGCAACAGAGAGAGCAACTGCTCTGGCTCGACGGGTTTGGTAATGTAATCCGATGCTCCAGCTTCGATGCATTTTTCGCGATCGCCTTTCATCGCTTTAGCGGTGAGGGCAATCATCGGTAGCGTGGCAAACTGAGTGAGCTTGCGAACCTCGCGCATGGTTTCGTACCCGTCCATTTCCGGCATCATCACATCCATCAGCACGACATCAATATCCGGAGTGTTTTGCAACATCGTCAAAGCATCCCGTCCGTTTTCGGCATACAAGATTTCCATTTGATGGCGTTCTAGCATACTCGTCAGGGCAAAGATGTTCCGCACATCGTCATCCACGATCAGGACTTTCTTTCCCGTCAGCGCCGAGTCGTTCTGATGTAGCTGTTCGATCATCTGTTGCTTAGGTTGAGGCAAGTTTGCCTGAACTCGGTGCAGGAACAAAGCGGTTTCATCCAACAGACGCTCAGGCGATCGCACATCTTTGATAATGATCGTATCCGCCATACGCTTGAGTTCGGTTTCTTCTTGCTGGGTCAAGTCCTTACCCGTGTAGATAATAATCGGCAGCTTCGAGAGACCTGGCTCCTGCTTAATCTGTTCGATCAATTCCAGACCGCTCATGTCCGGTAGTCCTAAATCGAGGACGATACAATCAAACTGTCCCGACCTCAGGGCTGTGAGGGCGGCTTCACCCGAATTGACAGCCGTTGTCGAAACATCGCTATTACCGATGAGTTCCACAATGCTGTTGCGCTGCAATTCATCGTCTTCGACCACTAACAGGTTCTTCACCTTGCGTTCGACAAACTGCTTCATGTTGGACAATGCCTCGATTAATGCCTCACCGCTGACTGGCTTTTGCAAATAGGCGATCGCTCCCAGTTGTAGACTCCGTTGCCGCGCCTCCTCAACCGAGAGGATATGGACGGGGATATGACGAGTAGTTGGATCGTGCTTGAGGCGATCAAGTACCGACCAACCATCCATCACGGGCAAGTTGATATCCAAGGTAATGGCATCGGGTTTAAATTCCCGTGCCATTGCCAGACCCGCATCGCTCCTGGTAGCGGCAAGAGCCTTAAATCCCTGCTGCCGTGCCATATCTACCAAAATCCGCGCAAAATTAATGTCATCTTCAATAATCAAAAGGACGCGATCGCCAGGTTGAATTTGGTCGCGATCGTCTTTCACTGAGGCGCTAGGAGCTATCGGGGCATTAGTGAGGAGCTGGGGGTTAGAGGGTAAAGAGGGAGTCGGGCGTCGAGTCATCGCGCTTTTAGCAGACGAGGCAGAACCCGTCCCTTCTACTCCATCCCTAGTTCCCACTCCCCAGCTTCTATTCCCTGGGTGAGTCTGTGGCAGATAGAGGGTGAACGTGCTGCCCTGACCTTCCTGACTGGTGAGCGTAATCTCTCCACCCAAAAGTCGGGCAATTTCGCGACTGATTGACAAGCCCAAACCCGTACCGCCGTATTTGCGGCTGGTCGTGCCATCCGCCTGCTGAAATGCCTCAAAAATCACCTTTTGCTTGTCGGCAGGAATGCCAATCCCTGTATCCGTTACTGAGAACCCGATGACTCGCTCGGCACGATTTAATATTTCCAGATCTGGACTCCAGCCTTGAGTGGCGGTTTCGATCCGTAAGGCTATCTGTCCTTTCTCTGTAAATTTAAAGGCGTTGGCGAGCAGATTCTTCAACACTTGTTGTAAGCGCTTTGAGTCTGTTTGGATATTCCTGGGTAGGTTTGGGTCAACTTCAACCGAGAAATTGAGTTGTTTGTCCTGGGCGATTTGACGGAAGGTGCGATCCATCTGATTGGCGAGTTCCCCGAACACCATCTGGTCGATTTCCACCGACATGGTTCCCGATTCGATCTTGGCGAGATCCAAAATGTCATTGATCAGACTCAGTAGGTCAGTACCCGCTGAGTATACGGTGCGGGCGTATTCGACTTGCTTCTCGGTGAGGTTGCCGTCGGGGTTATCGGCAAGTAGTTTAGCCAGAATTAACAAAGCATTCAGGGGTGTCCGCAACTCGTGGGACATATTCGCCAGAAATTCGGACTTGTACTTGGAAGTTAGTGCCAGTTGCTCGGCTTTTTCCTCCAAAGCTTGTCTTGCCTGTTCGATCTCACGATTTTTGCGCTCAACTTCGCGGTTTTGTAGAGCGAGCAACTCCGACCTCTCTTCGAGTTCTTCGTTGGTCTGTTGTAACTCTTCCTGCTGGTTCTTCAGGAGTTCCTCAGATGCCTTGAGGGATTGGGCTTGTTGTTCTAAGCGCTTGTTGGTTTGGGTGAGTTCTTTTTGCTGAGTTTGCAGTTCATCTGCCAAAGCGGTGGACTGTTTGAGCAACTCCTCCGTCCGCATACTGGCAGCAATTGTATTCAGGACGATCGCAATACTTTCTGTGAGTTGGTCGAAGAACATCAGATGAATCTCACTAAAGCGCCGGAACGACGCCAGTTCGATCACCGCTGTCACCTGTCCCTCAAACAGCACGGGCAGGACGACGGCATTGAGTGGACTCGCCTCCCCCAGCCCAGAGCTGATCTTGATATAGTTGTCCGGTACCTCGGTGAGCAGAATTCGTTCTTTTTCCAAGGCGCATTGTCCTACCAAGCCTTCTCCCAACTGGAAGCGGTTAGCCAGATTCTTGCGCTCCCGGTAGGCGTAGGTCGAGAGAAGCTTCAGCAATGGATCGTGGTGGTCGCCATTTTCCATCAGGTAGAAGACGCCATGCTGGGCATTAACCAAGGGTGCGAGTTCCGACAAGATCAGTTTGGAAACGGTTTCCAAATCTCGCTGTCCTTGCAGCATCCGGGTGAACTTAGCGAGGTTTGTTTTCAACCAGTCTTGCTCGGTATTCTTCTGGGTTGTATCCCGGAGGTTGGCAATCATCTGGTTGACGTTGTCTTTAAGGATTGCCAATTCCCCTTCCGCTTGGACGGCAATCGAACGGGTCAAATCGCCTTTTGTAACAGCGATCGCTACTTCTGCGATCGCTCGCATCTGAGTAGTTAAATTCGCCGCCAGTTCGTTTACGTTGTCCGTCAAATCTCTCCAGGTTCCCGCCGCCCCCGGCACCTTGGCTTGACCGCCTAACTTTCCTTCAATTCCCACTTCCCGCGCCACCGTGGTGACTTGGTCGGCGAAGGTTGCCAGGGTATCGATCATCTCGTTAATCGTATCGGCAAGGGTTTCAATTTCTCCCTTAGCATCGAGCATCAGTTTTCGCTTCAAGTCGCCATTAGCAACCGCCGTCACGACCTTAGCAATGCCTCGGACTTGGGCAGTTAGGTTACTTGCCATCGAGTTGACATTATCGGTCAAATCTTTCCAAGTACCTGCCACGCCTGTAACTTGTGCCTGACCGCCCAACTTCCCTTCTGTTCCCACCTCACGCGCCACCCGCGTCACTTCACTAGCGAAGGACGAGAGCTGATCCACCATGACGTTGATGGTGTCCTTGAGGTCTAAAATCTCGCCTTTAACATCAACGGTAATCTTCTTCGAGAGGTCGCCATTCGCCACAGCTTTAGTCACTTCGGCGATGTTGCGTACTTGGGCAGTTAGATTACCCGCCATCGAGTTCACGTTGTCGGTCAAATCCTTCCAGGTTCCGCCCACACCTCTGACATAAGCTTGGACGCCTAGTTTCCCTTCCGAACCCACCTCTCGTGCCACCCTTGTTACTTCGGAGGCAAAGGAGTTGAGCTGATCCACCATCGTGTTGATCGTATTCTTCAGCTCTAAAATCTCGCCTTTAACATCAACGGTAATCTTTTTGGAGAGGTCGCCGTTTGCTACCGCCGTCGTCACTTCCGCAATATTACGCACTTGGGCGGTAAGACTACCTGCCATTGAGTTAACGCTGTCGGTTAAGTCCTTCCAGGTTCCGGCGACGCCGCGCACTTCCGCTTGCACACCCAGTTTCCCCTCCGTTCCCACCTCTCGCGCTACCCTTGTTACTTCCGAGGCGAAGGAGTTGAGCTGATCCACCATGATGTTCATCGTGTTCTTCAGCTCTAAAATCTCCCCTTTAACATCAACGGTAATTTTCTTGGAGAGGTCGCCATTTGCTACTGCTGTAGTAACGGCAGCAATGTTACGGACTTGAGCGGTTAAACTTCCCGCCATGAAATTCACGCTATCGGTTAAATCCTTCCAGGTTCCGGCAACACCTCGCACATCTGCTTGCACGCCCAACTTGCCTTCTGAACCCACCTCACGGGCAACTCGCGTTACCTCACTAGCAAAGGAACTAAGCTGATCCACCATGATGTTGATCGTGTTCTTCAGTTCCAGGATTTCCCCTTTAACCTGGACGGTAATTTTCTTCGAGAGGTCACCATTTGCGATCGCAGTTGCTACTTCCGCGATGTTCCGCACCTGTCCCGTAAGGTTACCCGCCATCGAATTCACGTTATCGGTTAAGTCCTTCCAGGTACCCGCGACGCCCCGCACTTCCGCTTGCACGCCCAGCTTCCCTTCCGTTCCCACCTCTCGTGCCACCCTTGTCACTTCCGAAGCAAAGGAACTGAGCTGATCCACCATGACATTGATGGTATCCTTGAGTTCGAGAATTTCCCCTTTAACATCAACGGTGATTTTCTTGGAGAGGTCACCATTCGCTACCGCCGTGGTCACTTCGGCGATATTACGCACTTGGGCGGTCAAGTTCCCCGCCATTGAGTTAACGCTATCGGTTAAATCCTTCCAAGTGCCTGCCACTCCTCGGACTTCCGCTTGCACCCCCAACTTTCCTTCCGAACCCACCTCTCGCGCCACCCGCGTTACTTCTGAGGCGAAGGAGTTGAGCTGATCCACCATGATGTTAATCGTGTTCTTCAGCTCTAAAATCTCGCCTTTAACATCGACGGTAATCTTCTTCGAGAGGTCGCCATTAGCTACCGCCGTGGTTACTTCGGCGATATTACGCACTTGGGCGGTCAAACTTCCCGCCATGAAATTCACGCTATCGGTCAAGTCCTTCCAGGTTCCGGCAACGCCTCGGACTTCTGCCTGTCCACCCAACTTGCCTTCCGAACCTACCTCTCGCGCCACCCTCGTTACTTCCGAGGCGAAGGAATTGAGCTGATCCACCATAACGTTGATGGTGTCCTTCAACTCCAAAATCTCGCCTCTAACATCAACGGTAATCTTCTTGGAGAGGTCGCCGTTGGCTACTGCCGTCGTCACTTCGGCAATGTTACGCACTTGGGCGGTCAAGTTCCCCGCCATTGAGTTAACGCTATCGGTTAAATCCTTCCATGTGCCTGCCACCCCTCGGACTTCCGCTTGCACCCCCAACTTCCCTTCGGAACCAACATCTCGCGCTACCCGCGTTACCTCCGAGGCAAAGGAGTTGAGCTGATCCACCATGATGTTCATGGTGTTTTTCAGCTCTAAAATCTCGCCTTTAACATCAACGGTAATTTTTTTAGAGAGGTCACCATTCGCTACCGCTGTAGTCACTTCGGCGATATTACGCACTTGAGCGGTCAAACTTCCCGCCATGAAATTCACGCTATCGGTTAAGTCCTTCCAGGTACCCGCAACGCCCGGAACTTCTGCCTGCCCTCCCAGCTTTCCGTCTGCGCCTACCTCTCGCGCCACCCGCGTTACTTCCGAAGCAAATGAGTTGAGCTGATCTACCATGATGTTGACGGTATTCTTCAGCTCTAAAATCTCGCCTTTAACATTGACAGTAATTTTCTTGGAGAGGTCACCGTTTGCTACAGCCGTGGTCACTTCGGCGATATTACGCACTTGGGCGGTAAGATTACCTGCCATTAAGTTGACGTTGTCGGTCAAGTCTTTCCAGGTACCCGCGACGCCGCGCACTTCCGCTTGGACGCCCAGCTTGCCTTCCGTTCCTACCTCACGGGCAACCCTTGTAACTTCCGAAGCAAAGGAGTTGAGCTGATCCACCATCGTGTTGACGGTGTTCTTCAGTTCGAGAATTTCGCCTTTAACATCGACGGTAATCTTTTTGGATAGGTCGCCATTGGCGATCGCTGTTGCCACTTCGGCAATATTACGCACCTGTCCGGTAAGGTTCCCCGCCATCAAGTTAACGTTGTCGGTTAAATCCTTCCAAGTTCCCGCAACGCCTTTTACCTCCGCCTGAACCCCCAACTTGCCTTCCGTTCCTACCTCACGGGCAACCCGTGTCACTTCACTAGCAAAGGACGAAAGCTGATCCACCATCGTGTTGACAACTTGGGCGGTGGCAAGGAATTCACCCTTGAGGGGTCTGCCTTCAATTTCAGGTGCGATCGTTTGAGATAAATCACCATTCGCGACTGCCCGGATGACACGCGCTGTTTCTGCTGTGGGCTGGACTAAATCTGTAATTAGGGTATTGACAGAATCAACACAGGCTGACCAAGAACCACCAGCATTGCCAAGGCTAGCTCGCTGGGCAATTTTTCCTTCCTTACCAACCACCGTACTAATGCGCTCTAACTCGGCTGCGAGTCTTTCATTGCGCTCGATAATGTCGTTGAGGGTATCGGCAATTTTTCCAGCTATGCCCGTTTGCTCGACGGGCATCCGCGCTGAAAAGTCACCTTTTTTAACAGCTGTCAATGTTCTCAGTAGCTGTTTTGCATCCAATTCATCTGTATTATTGAGCTGTGCCGTCGGCATGACCTTACCTTAATAATTCTTATTACTATTTCTTGTGAAGTAGACACCCTATGTAGATTTTGCTACTTTTGAGCTGATGTAAATTGGTATGGCTAACTCGAGCATTGGCTCAACACGTTGATGTTGCTACCAATTAGCCAATAGGGCTAGGGACAGTGCCTTGTTGCTCCCGACGCCTCAAGCTGGGAACGTCGTGTCTTGAGCGGCTGTGAATGACCGTAACCCAAGAAAAATTGGATCTACTCTGTCTAAAGTATCAGTTAGACAAGCGGCTGGAATTCTCCCAAAAGGAGAAGTATTTAGTGAAAGCTCTATTGTAGCGATCGCATAAGACCAGCAGCACCTGAAATTCTTCTCCGGTTACGCCAACCGCCAGTGTAGGGTTATGCATATTAAACGGTTACTCGAAGCAACGAAGGTTAGACTTCGCGGTTGGATATACGGTATCGGACGGGCAATATTGCTCATTGGCGTCGGCGCGGTGATTGGGCTTCTGGCTTTACAAGTACCAGTGGCTCTTTCTTTAGGCATCCTAGCTAGAATGTGAGGAAGTGATTACTTTTACTGTCTAATACTATTTCACTTTAAATTTATAGAACTGAATCTTTTGGATTTTAAAGTTGTTTCTTTCTCAAAACTCAGCTTCGATTTGCTCTTGTAGTAGTGGCGAATTATTAGGTAATTTCCAAGCTTTCCCTTGACAGTGAATGTAACCGTCAATGATACGCATTCCAGAAAGCTGTCGTCCTAACTCAAAGAATTCCTGCCGTTCTTCTTCTGTCAAATAGTCATCACCTTTGCGACCTGTTCGACGCCGAATATCACCTTTTGCCTCTAAGTCTAAGCGTCGCTGGATGGCTAATTCAGCTAGTTCAAGCATTCTTTTATATTGCTGTTTTCGCACTTCAGTTGAATCAATCATAGTTCTGATATGGGTTCAATTGGCGTGACCTCCCCATCTTGCCTTAGCATAGCCAGGGGTAAAACAAGGCTAGGAGTGACAATAATAAATATTCCAGTATCTTCATCATACCGATAGTCTCTCAGTAGGGCTAAGGTATCTAGAGCATTAAGAATTAGGTATTGTGCTTCTGTTGGTTCCACCAAGTAGTTAATTGATAAATTGACTCTGGTGATTTTACTTCCAAAAAAGCGATCGCCTTTATTTCAAGAATCGCAGATGGCTTCAGCCTCAACTTCAACTAACATTTCTGGGTCAACTAATGCCCGGACTTCGACCATCGTACTGGTAGGAGGATGTGCCCCAAAAAACTCCTGGTGAGCTTGGGTATACTCAGAACTGCGACTAATATCAGTCACATAGATGCGGGTACGCACCACGTCCCGACAGTCAGAACCTAAGTCTTGAAGTGCCTTCTGAATTCTCTCAAGACAATAGCGAGTTTGAGCATAACCATCTCCTGGGGCAAAAACCCCACCGTCGGGTTCTATGGGGGCTGTCCCCGATACATGAATGTGGTTTCCTACCCGAATGGCACGACAATACCCCACTTTGGCTTCCCAGCTTAC
>DATNQT010000566.1:0-8231 GCA_036703885.1 Candidatus Sericytochromatia bacterium | reverse complement strand
ACCGCGATTAAACCGCCGTGATCGTTTAATAGTGGCAATGCCAACATCGTATAGGTGCGGTATCCATTTTTTTTGTCTTGCTCTTTAGCCGTAGTTGAACGCGGGTCGTCGTAGAAATCGTAGGGAATATTAACCAGTTGCTTGCGCGAGGCAACCTCACCCACAATACCTTTATCCGCAGGAACTCGAATCTCTAAGGAGCGTCCATCCTCATCTTCTTCAGCAATCATTGACCACAATTCATTCTTCTCTTCATCTAATAGGAAAATTGTTGCCCGGTCTGCACTCAACGATTTCCCCATGTTGATAGTAATCGAGCGTAATGTCGAATCAAGAATGTCATCAAACCCCTCATTTTCCATGACTTTATAGAGCATCGCCAGGGTTTGACTGACAACATTTTGTTGTTGAGCTTCCGCTTCTTGCTTGACCATTGCAAACTTCTGAGCATTTTGAAGCGCCACACCAGCTTGAGAATTAAATATCTGCATATATTTCTGGCTGCTGGCATCAAAGCTCGCTTTAAAGCATTCTGGGGCTGCGGGCCAATCGGCTGGGTTGTATTCGGGATGTGTACCTTGTTTGCGCTTGTTGACTAATTGAGTTACGCCAAGTAATTCACCATCTGGACTCCACACAGGCATACACAGTAAGCTACAAGTGCGATAACCCGTAGCTCGATCAAATTTCTTGGAATTCTCAGAGTCTGGATGGTCGTAAAGGTCAAAAGAAACATTGAGAATTTCGCCAGTTTCTGCCACCTTTCCCGCAAAGCCAACACCTACAGGCACATGCATTTCTTTGATTGAACCATCAGCTTGAGGGATTTTTGTGTACAGAGCGTTGGCTTGGGCATCTAGAAGCCATAGTGTACTGCGATCAGCATTCATGAGTTTTTTGGCTGCCTCCATGACCCGGCTGAGGATTTCGTCGGAATCTAGACTGCTTTGAGAAAGCGATCGCGTTGCTTCTGTCAGGGCTTCTGAGGCTTGTAGTCGTTGCGTTAATTTATAGCAAGATTGGCAGCGTTCTAAAATCCGTTGAACTGCTGGAGCATACTCCGCAAACTGTTTATGGTCAGCTTCAGTAAAGCCTTTTTTATCAATTCTTTCTAAAAGTGGGTCGGCTGGATTATTGGGTTGCTTAAGTTTATTGAGTAACTGAACGACTGCCACTAAGTTTCCCTTTTCATTTAAGAGCGGTAAGGCTAACAAAGTGTAGGTTGGATAGCCATTCTTTAAGGCTTTGCTTTGGGCTTTCTCCGGTACTTTTTCAGAAAAGTAAAAAGGAATATTAACCATTTCCTTAAGAGTTGCCACTAGTCCAACAATTTCTTTATTTTCTAAAACTTCTACCGCCGGAGAAATGCCGCCTTGATTTCTACCAATGATTGACCAAATCTCATGTTTATCTTCATCAATAAGAAAAATAGTCGTTCGATCTACACTAAGTAATTCTCCCATTTTAAGAATTACTGAGCCTAAAATTTCATATAGGATATCATCAAAATTCTTACCGTCCATGACACCCAGCATGGATAAAAGCCGTTGTTCTTGGTCGGCAACAACTTGGATAAAATCAGGCTGCAAATCGGCTAATGCCTTGGTGAGCCAACTCCAGTTAAATACAGTTTGATAAAGACGGTTATAAACAATTAACTTTTCATTACGCTTAACGACTAATCCAGATAGCCGTAATTCCAATTGTTCGGAAGTATCCTTAGCAACGACTTCGCCTTTTTGTAAGATTTGTTGATAAAGCTTCAGCAGAGGCTTTGTCCGTTTACCAATCCGCAAAAGGCGATCGCGAATTGTTTTAAGATGGGGTGGCTCATCTTGAGTTTCCCAATTCTCTACCAATCGCGTCTGTACCAGATTCTCAACCCACTCCGCCTCCTTGCCTGGGGAGACAGACGATTCAGCATTGAAGATAAAATTACATAGCTTTTGGGTGAGAAAGGGTTGCCCCCCCGTCCAGTCCAACACCGCTTCCAGTACGGCTTGGGGATTGCTAACTTTCAGTGCTAATCCTTTAGCTAGAGGCTGCGCTTCATGTAATTGAAACCCAGTTAATTCTATTGCCCGACCGAGATTGAACGGTGTACGTTTTTTATCTTGGATGAGATCGGAAGGCGTTGCCACACCTAACAGAGCAAAGGTTAGGCGTTGATATTCATGACAGGCACGGATAAAGGCAAAAAAGTCGTCAGCCTGGAAATTTAAGCTGAGGGTGCTATCAATTTCGTCTACAAAAATAACAATTTTTTGGTTAACTGAAGCAAGCAGCACCTGTTCGATAAATTCACTCAAGCGCTGTACTGGGGAAAGATATTCGCGATCGCGCAACCAAGTCTTTAAGTTAACCTGTCCTGAAAGTTGGAAACTCACCGTCAGACGCCTAATTACCCCGGCATACCATTGATCGGCAGTAATATCTTGGCTACCAATTTTCGTCAGGTCAATGGCAGCACAAGCGACTCCCTCGGCTTGCAACTTGTGCATCGTTCGCACCCGCAAGCTAGTCTTACCCATCTGCCGGGAATTGAGTACGTAACAAAACTCCCCAGCCTTCAATCCTTCATAGAGGTCAAAATCTGCCTGCCGCACTACATAGCTGGGAGCATCAAGTCGCAAATGCCCACCAACTGTCCACCAACCCACTTGATAGTTATGGGTTGGGTTTTGCTCTTTACTCATAGTGCCTCTGTGTAGACTCATAGTGCCTCTGTATAAATAGAAAACACGGTGTCCCTGATTAGGTTGGTACCCACCCTCGTCTTTTAATTGTGGCTTGACTTACAAGGTCTTGTGTGATGATTACTCAATTAGGAGTAAGTAGGTAGGCGGGAATAAACAGAAGTATGTTGTGAAACATAAACACACCTGAAACCCTGATCAATGACTAATAACCAATGACGACCTTGCGCGGGTTAACTTTAATTGTGCAGACCTACTTATTTCCGCTGTAGAGCTTAGTGAGATTACTCTTGTGTCGCAGCACGTTCAGTAACGTGGCATAAAGCAACTCCTGTAATGGCAGCAACAACAACCCATCCCAATGCCAAACCCACAACCTCACCCAAGAATATGCCCATTACCTTTCGCAAAACAGCACCCACCGTCCAACCAAAGGCTAGTCCTATAGACCAACCTAGGGTACTTGCTACTACCCACTGCCAAGCCTTCTGGCTCTTCTTATTGAGAACCAACCATTGTCCTACTCCTATCAAAGCTCCAACCGTTGCCCCATCCATAGTCCCGTAAATTACTCTCAGGGGAATGGACATCACTTTTGGTGCAACCCAGCCCAATGCACCGAACTTAAGGCTTCCCAGCAAGCCCCAACCGATAGCACTTGCCAATATCCACCACCAAATCCCAGAGAACCGTTGTTTCAGGACAAACCATTGGGCTAACCCGATCACAACACCACCTATTGTTCCCTCCACAGCCCGAATATCACTTCTCTCACCGATTTCAACCCAATACAAACTCACTAAAAAACCGACAAGCGTGGCTAATATCCACTTCAGCCAAATGCCGTATTCATTCTTTAGAAGTTTTACAAATAAATGGTGCATTGTTGTTGAATCTAGGTATATAGCAAAGTGCTGAGTGCTGAGTGCAGTTCGACAAGCTCACTGTGAACTGAGTGCTGAGTAAAAACCTAGTATGCTTCAGGGCTTTCGGCGATCAACACTGTCAAGAGTCTAAGTGACTACTGCTATAACTTTGCCCCCAACTCCCCACTCCCTATTTTCAAGACAGAGGACTTGCTTTGTTCATTGCTTGGGGTTGTTTGGCTGGGGAAGAAAATAGTGCCTGGAAGGCTTGTCGGCGCTTGCGGGGTGACTCTGGAGCGATATAGCCCCATAGACTTTCCCAGTAGAAGAAGGATACTCCATCAAAACCGCGATCGCGAACTGCCTTAACCTGCCGCTGGATCTGGGCAATATTAATAGGACGCTTCCAGGTTCCGGTTAATATCCCCACACCGACTGGTATCTGACGACGAGCCATCTGGATAGCAGGGTGTGACAATTCTGTCACAAAACTGTTGAGGTCATCTTGATAAACCTGTAAAATCAATTCCTCTACCAAACCCTGCTGTACCCAAGTCTGCCAGTCTTGTAGATAAGCTCTGTAAGCAAAACCTTGTGGGCTGGGAGATAGGGAGACGATCGCATTGGGTTTGACAGCTTTGACTGCCTCGAAAATCTGTTCCATAAAATCAGTAATTTTGTCAGCCCGCCAGCGCATCCACTCGGAGTCCCAAGGGTTATCCGGAGGACGTTTACCTTGATGTTCTTTTTGGTAAAGCCGGACTGTAAAAGGATCGTAGCCCAGCTCAACGGGTAAGCCAAAGTGGTCATCTAACTGAACTCCCGCTACATCATACTGGGTAACAACTTCTACAATCATGTTGAGGATAAACTTCTGCACCTCTGGGTGAAGGGGGTTAAGCCAGACTTGCTTATTAAAAAGCCCTTGACGAATAAATTTTGGTGCTTCTTTTAATCCGTCCTGTTCGTCTGGAACCTCCTTGAAGGTTTTGGTGCGATCGCGCCGAACCGTCAGCCAATCGGGATGGCGTCGAGCTAATTCTGAATTTGGCGGCGTCATGAAGCCATACTCGAACCAGGGAATAACTCTCAATCCCTGTTTCTTCCCCTGCTTGGCGATCTCAGCCAAAACATCCTGCCCCATCCGCACGATTTCCAGCACTTGATCTTGAGCGCGACCCATCACCCGTTCTGCTACAGCGCTGGGGTAGAAGGTATGACCTCGGTTCCAGACTACAGGATAAACGGTGTTGAAGTTCAGCTCAGATAACTGGTGCAGCGCTCGATTGACTCTCCAAGGCATAAACAAGACAGGACTAGCAACATTGGTTAGCCAAACGCCTCGTAACTCAGTTGACACTGAGGGAGTTGAGGAGTTGATGGCAACCTTGGGGGGAGATCTTAAAAGTAGGAGTGTCAATGCCACGCATAGTAAGTAGATAAACCAGATCTGAGATTTCCTGTTCATAAGACCTAAAACCTAAAACCTATCCTCCTCAGCGAGATAGTTTAATTTCCCGCAAAAATACTGACGGTACAAATCGAAGCGGGGGGTAACATAATTACCCTGCAATTGCACTAATCCCAAACTGTGTAACTTAAACGCCAACATTGACTCTAATTCCACAGGTTTGCTGGTTGTCACAACCTTAGTAAAGGCTTCAGCTAACTTTGGATGCTGTTGGAGGTTCCATAAGTGACGGCGCAAATGGTCGCCATAAAGTCCGGCTTCTGTCGCTGCCGTATCTAACAAGCGCTCAAGGGTAATCTCTTGTTGAGCGATGTGATAGAGAGCCACCCGCACGAGATATGGATGTCCACCGACGATAGACATCAGCTGTTCAACCTGAGTCGCGCTCCAATTCAATCCATGCCGTTGAGTTAAATCCTGTACCTGCTCCGGCGCAAATTCCGACAATTCAATCGGAAGTCCTACATTAAATGGTGATTGATTAATATCCAGTGGAATATAAACTTCTGTTGAATGGACGACCACCAGGCGAAGTTTTTCCCACAAATCGCTGTCACTAGCCCCATAGCCAGCTTCCTCATACCAAGCTCGTAGTAATCCAAAGAAGTCATCAGCAATGGTTGGGTATTGAAAAACGCGATCGACCTCATCTAAGCCCAACACTAATGGCTCATCGCTTTCTGATAATAAACATTCTTCAAAGTAAGCCGTGCAATTATCTTTGCTGCCATAAGTATCGCTCCAATAATCATCAACTTGATAAGGTAAGCGCAGCTTTCGAGTAATCCTGGCACAAAACCACTGTAAAAGTTCGTTCAGATTCGTAAAAACTAAGGTATCTGCGTGTTGAAAACTTAAGGGGACTGTGCGATAACCCTGCTCTCTTGCCTGATAGAGAATCCGTGCCATTAGTGAAGTTTTGCCCATCTGCCTGGGTGCTTTAATCCGAATCAGCGCTCCGGGCTGGCATATCTCTCGGTAACACTGCGCTTCATAAGGAACTCGCTCCACATAAAAGGCAGAAGCTAGACGAACTTGACCATTTGGCAACTCTGGTTCAGCAACTGGTAGTGGCGGTCCATTCAGAGCGATCGCTGATGTGGGAAGAGAATAAGAGGGTGGATGGCTCAAATTCTCCCAATCGGTTAAGCTACCACTTCCCCACTCTCGAACCCTTCCACTCTCACTATCGGCTAACAAGCTGAGGATTTCTTGGATTAAGATTGGCGTGTCGGCGGGTGATGTCCACTCTCGCTGTCCAATTCCCTGAAGATAACTGCGGAGATCGTGGTTCAGCGGCTCATTGAGAGAACAATTCACCCGGATTGGTAGCATAACTGGCTTGTGGTTAGGTCGAGAATCCCGCAACTCCTTAGCTCGCCGTAACTCTTCAATTACCATTTCACTAACCGCTGCCTGTGGGGATAGTAGCAGCAAAAAGTAATCACACTGCTTTAATTCAGCATCGATGTGAGCAAACCAGTCTTCTCCAGATGGAGGGCAAAAGGGAGGGTTTACTCCTACGGTAGCCATAAATGCTTGATGTCCGGTAGCCTTCAGCGCTTCGCAAAACTTCTCGGCAAGCGTAAGATCTGGCTCTTGCGCTCGATGAGAGATAAAAATTTTTATCTGTTTCTTTGCTCGTTCGATCGCCCCTCGCAAACTTTTTTTGGTGACTTTTTCTCCTAATACATTCGATAGTTTTTTCCATAACTTGTACCCAACATCTTTTTCTACATACTCCGGATTGATTGGGTACATTTTTTCATAAGTGTGACCTTGCCAAGACCCGGAAAATACTTCCCTCTCTAAATCGTTTAGATGCTTTCCCGTCTTGACATAAACTAATTGATCGATAAATTCTAATGCTTCTTCAACATCCATAGTCTGACTTTTGGCATGAATCTGAGCTTCTATATACACACTATAGCTTCCCACAAATGAATTAAATTTTCTAGATTAACAGTCCTTTGCAAGAATAGCTTCCTATTCAATAAAGGCGTTAAGTTCCAGAATAAGTGATAGGGGCTGTATCAATACTTAGGTGTTTCATACGCCTCTTTGGTGTTCTTATTATAAGTAATTCTGAATTCAATAGATGCATTAATCAAAAATTCCTGAGCTTTACTGAGGTTTTATGAGTTTGTTTAGACTTAGACAATTCTTGTAAACATCTTTTACCTATTTATCAAAATAAATAACTTCTAAATTAATGAGCTTTCCTGGTTTCTATTTTCAGATTTCTCAGTGAAACTAATGATAGATGATTCAAATTGCCTTTACTTGAAGCTAACAATCTCAATCAACCAACACATAGTTTAAACCTCTAACTCCCTTAATTTGATTTACAAGAGTTAGCTTAAATTTTTTCAGAGGACAAAAAGATGTTTAATCCTACAGAGGTGATGATTAATATCTGCGTTGAACGGCTGCAAGCTGGCTACCGCCAAAATTATGGCAACCTGAAACCAGATTATGCAGACATCATTGGTTGGGCGGCAAACATGGCTCTGGAAAATATTGCAAATAGTGATGCTCTGTACCATGACGTAGAACATACGATTTTCGTAACCTTGGTGGGACAGGAAATTCTCCGAGCTAAACATATGCGGGAGGGTGGCGTTTCCTGTGAAGATTGGTTGAACATGATTATTTCTTGCCTGTGTCATGACATTGGCTATGTCAAGGGAGTCTGTTGCGGCGACCAAGTAGATGAAAATCTGTATGCTACGGGTTTCGACGACATGATGATCTGTCTACCTTTTGGGGCAACTGATGCCAGTTTGACTTTTTTTCATGTAGACCGGGGGAAGCTGTTCATTAAGGAGCGCTTCGGCACTCATAATTTAATTGATGCTGAAGCGATCGCACATAATATTGAGCTAACTCGTTTCCCAGCTCCTGCGGATGAGGATCATTCAGACACGGTTAACTACCCCGGTTTAGTGAGAGCGGCTGACTTGATTGGTCAGCTCAGTGACCCATGCTACTTGAAGAAAATCCCTGCCTTATTCTACGAGTTTGAAGAAACGGGTGTGAATAAGACTTTAGGTTACCGCTCTCCTGGTGACTTGCGAAAGAACTATCCAGCCTTTTACTGGAACGTTGTCTATCGGTACATCCAACCTGCATTGCGCTACTTAGAAGTAACGGTTCAGGGAAAGCAGATTATTGCGAACCTCTACGCAAATGTGTTCC
>DATNQT010000565.1:0-4096 GCA_036703885.1 Candidatus Sericytochromatia bacterium | reverse complement strand
GGGGTTGGTTTTGGCTATTTTCCAATCGCGATGAGTTTTGGGGCAGTATCAATCCAGTCAGGGCTTTCTGATACAGCGGCGGTAGGAATGTCCCTATGGGTTTATGCGGGTGCTTCCCAATTTGCCGCACTGGAGGGAGTGAGACAAAATCTATCGTGGTTCAGTATTGTCCTCACCATGTTGCTGATGAATTTGCGGCACATTCCGATGAGTTTGGCTACTAAAGGAATTTTTGGCAATTTTGGTTGGGGAAATCAGCTGGCACTTTTTCACGGACTTACAGATGAGGCATTTGCACTCGATTTATCCGATGAACCCCGTGGAGTTTCCTACTACGCTGGAATTCATCTATTTTGCTGGGCATCTTGGGTTATTGGCACTTGGTTGGGTTGCCAAGTGGGTTCCCAGTTACCGCAACGCTGGCTACATTTTGCCCTACCGAGTTTATTTCTTTGTTTGCTCAGTGATGGTATCAGTCGCCGCTGGAGTCGGGAAGTATTAATTGTACTGGGAGTAGGCATTGCTTTCGTCCTGGCAACTCAGCAACTCAAAGCTTTTGGTATTCTCGTTTCGATTATCGGGGTTTCGGTGGTAGCTTCTTTTCTCCCAGGACTAGATGAATCTAAAAGAGGTGCTTCATGAACATTTGGTTGATTATTTTATTAGCCGGATTAGGCACTTATTTAATGCGTAGTATTGGGGTTTGGGTAGCACCGAAATCTCTGCAAGCTCGTTGGCTAAATTATGTTCCATTTGCAGTTATTTTGGTGATGACTATCAATAGCATTGTTGGCATAAGTGGAACAATGCAGGAGACAGGAGCTGCGATCACCTCTAGTGCGATCGTAGTAGTTGCCAGCCTCAAAAAACTACCTTTGGTCTTATGTATTGCGATCGGTTGTCTTGTTTTTGGGATGCTAGCAGGTGCGTAGTGGTTTATCTTCGGCTTGAGCATAAAACCCTTATACCCAGTTTCAAGCCTCAAACCTTGACCTCATCAGCAAAACTTGCTCTACGCATAAAGTCAAACGGTCCCGCAACCGAACCCCAAACCTGCTCATCCGTCGCTGGATCGCGCCCTTTATCAAGACTGATAAACTTGTCTTGGTTAATCTCAAAGCTGCTATCAAGGTAGGTTTCCTTACCTTTACGAAAGACCATGCAAGCCTTACCCGGTTCTACGTGACCTTTGAAGCTGTGACCCGTCCATTCAACAATCATGTTGCAACCTGGAAGCTTCTCCAAGTGTTCGGCTTTTAAGCTTTGCAGGCGTCCCAAGTCGCGAGAAGCTCCGTAGAATTGTTTTTCATCCTTGACCATGTAGTTTTCAATTTCGATATGGTCGCCTACCTCGATTAACTTCAACACCCGTACTCGGTAGGGGTCATTCAGTGTAAAGTCATAAGCTTGTTCGACAAAAAAACTAACGCCATTCAACAGTGACTGAGGCAGGGGACGCATACAGACACGGATGTGGGCAAACATGGGGGGATTCTCAAAAGCTTGGGGTTGGTTGCTAAAATCAGCTGCCATCCAGCGGGCTAAGGCGGCGATATCAGTAGAATGGGTCATTAACTAATTCAAAATAGGCATCGAACTTCATTATTGTAAAACTCAGGCTGATGCTAACTGCATAACATTGCTCAAACTTGGAATTTGCAAGGAGGGTAATCTCACATCTTGCACCATACCCTCTCCAATGGAATTCTGGGGCTATAAAAACGAAGTCCGCCTGCGCGGACTAACGGAAAATCAAGATTTTGGTAACCCGCGTAGGCGGGTGCGAGTTTGTGTAGCTGCGGTTTCAACCGCCAGGTGCAAGATATGAGTTGTTCAAACCATGAGGGTAGCTCGCTCAAGTTTTAATCTGTCTGGGTTAGTACCAAAACGAAATCCTACCTTGTTGTGGTTTGATGACTAACCCTCAATTCTCTCCCAATAGAAAGATGTTCCACCGCTTCAAAAGGGAGAAAATCAAAACCAACTTCACCGAACTTAATGAAGACTCAAATGTAGAAAAAAACAAATACTTAGTAGAACCATTAGGTAGAGCGCTTTCCAGGTAAGAGAGCGTTAATCCTTTATGCCTGTAACACAGTCTTTGATGTGATGAAAGTGTCAAGTGTAGTAGATCGACAACTCATCAGCGATCGCCTATTTATCCTTAAATCGCTGGTTCGAGTGTCCAGCTATACCAGTTATTTTAACATCCCAATCCATCGCTTTACTCAGGCTTTAAAGAAGCAGGTTCTATTTAATTGATTTGATGCTTGCCGTTAATCAAAAAATTTAGAAACATATTCCAAGTGGGGAGAATTTAAAGATGAAAGTTGGCTCTAATTATCTTGGTGACGGTCGTTGTGAATTTACAGTTTGGGCACCTTCTCACGAAGACGTAGCTGTGCAAATCGTTCATCCTGAAAACCGCGTCATCCCCATGCAAAAGGATGAACAGGGATACTTTAAGGCACTAGCAGAAGGCATTGAGCCAGGAACGCTTTATTTCTACAACATAGCAGGAGATAATCGACCCGATCCCGCGTCTCACTATCAACCTAAGGATGTACATGGACCTTCTCAGGTTGTCGATCATAACTTTTCGAGCTGGACTGACGCCAGTTGGTCTGGTATTCCCTTAGAGGAAATGATTATTTATGAACTGCACGTTGGTACATTTACTCCAGAAGGAACGTTTGAAGCAATTATTCCTCGCTTAAGAGAATTGCGCGAGTTTGGGGTTAATGCCATTGAGATTATGCCAGTCGCGCAATTTCCAGGCGATCGCAACTGGGGCTATGATGGCGTCTATACCTATGCCGTGCAACATTCCTACGGTGGTCCTGAAGGATTAAAGAAACTTGTTGATGCCTGCCACCAAGAGGGGTTATCAATCATTCTTGATGTAGTCTACAACCACTTTGGTCCCGAAGGAGCGTATTACAGTCTATTTGGCCCCTACTTTACAGAGATGTATAAAACGCCTTGGGGCATGGCAATGAACTTTGATGATTCCCACAGCGACGGGGTGCGTAACTACTTTATTGAAAATGCCCTGTACTGGTTCCAAGATTATCACTTTGATGCCCTAAGATTAGATGCCATCCACGCTATTTATGACTTGGGTGCGAAACACATCTTGCAAGAAATGGCAGAGAAAGTTGAAGCCCTTTCCAAGAATATCGGCAGAAAATTTTATCTAATTGCTGAAAGCGATTTAAGCGATGTTCGGGTAATTCGTGAAAAAGAATTAGGCGGACATGGCATGGATGCCCAATGGAATGACGATTTTCATCACGTCCTTCATGTATTACTCACCGGGGAGAAGAGGGGATATTACCAGGATTTCGGCACAGTTGAACAGCTAGCAAAAGCTTACAAAAACAGTTTTGTGTACGACTGGAAATACGCTCCTCATCGGAAAAGATATCATGGCAGCGATGCGAGCGATCGCCCCGGTCATCAATTTGTGATTTGTACCCAAAATCACGACCAAGTTGGCAATCGTATGCTAGGGGAACGTTTAACTCATCTAGTATCGTTTGATGCCTTGAAGCTGGCAGCTGGGGCACTCATGCTTTCTCCAAATATTCCTATGCTATTTATGGGTGAAGAGTATGGGGAAGATTCTCCTTTTCTGTACTTTGTAAGTCACACAGACCAGGATTTAGTTGAGGCAGTCAGACAAGGAAGAAAAAGAGAGTTTGCCGACTTTCATGCAGAAGGAGAATTCATCGATCCCTTCAGTCTTGATGCGTTCCAGCAATCTACCCTGAAATGGGAGAAACGCCAGGAAGGCAAACAGAAAGCACTGCTAGAACTGTATCAGCATTTAATTCAATTACGCCGCACGAATCCAGCGCTGAAAACCCTCGATAAGCAGAATTTAGAAGCTTCTGCTGTTGAGGCAGATAAGCTTCTGTTCCTCCGCCGGGAGAGTAATGGAAGCCAAATCTATTGCATTATGAACTTCAATGACAAAGAAGTCACTCGTCAAATCTCTCCTGGTGGTGTTTGGCGAAAGATTCTAGATTCTTCCGAGGATAAATGGATGGGTTCAGGCTCTACGATGCCAGAAAAACTGATACGCGAACAAGAA
>DATNQT010000564.1:0-3307 GCA_036703885.1 Candidatus Sericytochromatia bacterium | reverse complement strand
TCCGCTGTTAAAAATTGTGTTGTTGGTTGCTGTGATTCGACCATGAATATTTATAGTGAGTATTTCTAATTTTCAGGGTAACAAGCTCAACCGTTCCGATGCCGTTAGGCTTATCGCTTTTAAAATTTCTACAAATACCTTTCCAACAGCGCTCAGGATGGTGCTTGAATCAAATAGCCGCACTGATGCTCTCCGTCATTAATCCAGTGGGTGCGTTCCACTGTACAATCTGGCAGCACTGCGGCAAACATTTCTAATTCATGTCCGCACACGCTAGGAAAAGATTCCGCCACATTGGAAATCGCGCAGTTGTGTTCAGCTAGAATAAACTGACCACTAACACCATTAGCTAATTTGCCTTGTTCTAGAGCATACCACTCTGCCATATAACCTTCACTTTGCCGAAGTTCTACCAACTTAGCAACACGCTCTTGCACGGAACCACTGCCAACCTTATCGCGATATTCTTTTGCCTTACGCTGCCACTGTTTGCGTAGAATAGAACTAGCCTGTTCCTGCCCTAAAGTTTCAGTCAGAGCGTCCAACAGGGAGACAGCAAATTCCTCGTAGCGATTTGGAAAGCGATCGCGCCCCTTCCGACTCAGGTGATAGACGTGCTGGGGTCGCCCCATTCCCACTTGCGTTGATTTATACTCAATTAGCTCCTCCGCCTCTAAATCCTTAAGATGACGCCGGATTGCTTGAGGCGTTACCTCAAGGGCATCAGCTAATTCCTGCGCCGTCGCTTGAGCCTGTTTCAGTAAGTATTGCAAGATGTCTTGCTTCGTCGAAGGTTGGTGAGTGGTCGTCATCGGCTTTCAGTGAAATTAGTGTGGGAAGGCGAAGGAAAAAACGATCTGGCTTTGACAACATAGTTGTTGTTAATGTATTTTACAATAGAGTTAAACAACAAGGGTGTTGTTTTAGTTGTCAAAGATGCACGCTGGTGCTTGCAACAGCTTGACACCTGCCCTCACCCTCCTGCCATCCTTAAGATTCATTCAGAACACGAGAGAACACTTAATTAAATGACTGCCACCGTCAAGACATTAGTCAACCAGCCCTATAAGTACGGCTTTGTCACCGATATTGAGGCCGATACGATTCCTCGTGGTCTCAATGAGGACGTAATCCGCCTGATCTCTGCTAAGAAAAATGAACCAGATTTCATGCTGGATTTCCGTCTCAAAGCTTACCGACAATGGCAGAAGATGACAGAGCCAACTTGGCCCCATGTCACCTATCCCCAGATAGACTATCAGAACATCATCTACTACTCAGCCCCCAAAAAGAGCAAAGAAAAGCTGAACAGCCTCGACGAAGTTGACCCCGCCCTGCTGGAAACCTTCGAGAAGCTAGGCATTTCTCTTTCCGAGCAAAAGCGGCTCTCTAACGTCGCCGTGGATGCCATTTTTGACAGTGTCTCTGTAGCCACCACCTTTAAAGAAAAGCTTGCCAAAGACGGCGTAATTTTTTGTTCTATCTCTGAAGCATTGCAAGAACACCCAGAGCTAGTACGTAAATACCTTGGCAGTGTCGTACCCGTTGCAGACAACTACTTTGCCGCCCTCAACGCAGCAGTATTTAGCGATGGTTCCTTCGTCTTTATTCCCAAAGGCGTCAAATGTCCGATGGAACTATCAACCTACTTCCGGATTAATAACGGTGACACCGGACAGTTCGAGCGCACCCTAATTGTCGCCGAAGAAGGCAGCTCTGTGAGCTACTTGGAAGGCTGCACGGCTCCCATGTACGATAGCAACCAGCTACACGCTGCGGTTGTGGAACTCGTCGCCCTCGACAACGCCGAAATCAAATACTCTACCGTTCAGAACTGGTACGCCGGAGATGAAAATGGCAAAGGTGGCATTTACAACTTTGTCACCAAGCGGGGTTTGTGCCAGGGCGTCAACTCCAAAATTTCCTGGACGCAGGTAGAAACGGGTTCTGCCATTACCTGGAAGTATCCCAGTTGCGTGCTGGTGGGTGATAACTCTGTAGGTGAGTTCTACTCCGTTGCCCTAACCAATCACAGACAGCAAGCAGACACCGGAACAAAAATGGTGCATATCGGCAAAAATACTCGCAGCACAATTATTTCCAAAGGAATTTCTGCTGGAAAATCCCGAAATAGCTATCGCGGTTTAGTGAAAATTAGCCCGAAAGCAGAAGGTGCGCGAAATTACTCTCAGTGTGATTCAATGCTGATTGGCGATACTGCTCAAGCGAATACCTTCCCTTACATTCAGGTGCAAAATAACACCTCCAAAGTAGAACATGAAGCTTCTACCTCAAAAATTGGAGAAGACCAACTATTTTACTTCTCCCAACGAGGTATCTCACAAGAAGATGCTATTTCAATGATGGTTAGCGGCTTCTGTAAAGATGTTTTCAATGAACTGCCAATGGAATTCGCCGCCGAAGCTGATAAATTATTGAGTCTGAAACTAGAAGGATCAGTTGGATAATTGGTAATTAGTTATGGGTTGTTAGTTGTTTGTTGGTTAAGAGGTTATTGATGATTGGTTCAACAAACAGCTAACAACAAAAAGAAAACAAGAAAGAGTTGAAATGATTAGAGAAAATAGCGAAGTAATACTATCTGTCCGCAATTTAACGGCAGATGTTGATGGAAATCAGATTCTTAAAGGATTGAATCTGGAAGTCAAGGCGGGAGAAATTCACGCCATTATGGGGCCAAATGGCTCTGGAAAGAGTACTTTTTCTAAGGTATTGGCGGGTCATCCTGCCTATGAAGTCACCGCCGGGGAAGTGATTTTCATGGGGCAAAACCTGCTGGAAATGGAACCGGAAGAAAGAGCGATCGCAGGTATTTTTCTCGCGTTCCAATACCCCTTAGAAATTCCCGGCGTCAGTAATTTAGATTTCTTGCGTGTCGCTTACAACTCCCGTCGCAAGAGCCAAGGATTAGAGGAAATTGATGTCTTTGATTTTGAAGATTTAATACAGGAAAAACTAGAAATTGTCAAGATGAACCCCAGCTTTCTAGAACGCAGCCTGAATGAAGGCTTCTCTGGGGGTGAGAAGAAGCGGAACGAGATTCTTCAGATGGCGCTATTAGAGCCGAAATTGGCAATTTTGGATGAAACAGATTCTGGCTTGGATATCGACGCCCTCAAAATTGTTGCTGATGGCGTTAACCAGTTAACCAGCCCAGAGAATGCCACGATTATGATTACTCACTATCAGCGTCTGCTCAATTATATTAAGCCAGATTTTGTTCATGTAATGGCAGGCGGTCGTATCCTCACAAGTGGTAGTAAGGAACTAGCTTTGGAACTAGAAG
>DATNQT010000563.1:0-4299 GCA_036703885.1 Candidatus Sericytochromatia bacterium | reverse complement strand
GTTAGGTGGTCGATAATCACCGCTTGAGAACGGCGCTTGGCTTGAGAACCTTCACCTGGGTCATTCACAATAAACGGATACAGATGAGGCATCGCACCGAAAGCGACTTCTGGATAACACTTACCCGATAGCGCCACACTCTTACCCGGTAACCACTCTAGATTCCCATGTTTACCGACATGAACCACCGCGTCGGCTCTAAAGTGTTGCCGTAACCAGTAGTAATATGCAAGGTAAGCATGAGTCGGCTCTAAATCTGGTGCATGATAATTTAAACTTGGGTCAATATCGTAGCCTCGTGACGGTTGAATCCCCACAAATACATTGCCGAGTTGAATTCCTGAAATAGGGAATAGGGAATGGGGAGTGGGGAGTGGGGAGTGGGGAGTGGGGAATTTTGTAGAGATATCGCTGCGTCCTTCATTACCCCAGCGATCGCTTATTCCTTTTTGAACCTCTGGCGGTAACGTTTCAAAATACTGCTGATACTCTTCTATTGGTAAATATTGTTGTACAGAGCGCAACTCCCGCCCTTCTGGATCGTTGGTTACCCCAGCCGTAAGGCGTTGAATTAGTGCGTCTCCGGTTTCCGGTATATCTTCAGCCTGATAACCCGCTTGCTGTAACGCCTTGAGAATCTCAATACAACTAGCAGGCGTATCGAGTCCAACCCCATTGGCTAGCCGTCCATCACGGTTTGGGTAGTTTGCCAAAATCAAGGCAATGCGGCGTTCGGAGGGTGGAGTTTTACGCAATCTAAGCCAATTAGCAGCTAAATCGGCAACAAAATTAATGCGATCGCTCACAGGTTCATAGACTACGACATCTGTTTCCAGTAATGGGTTGCGGGTTTGTACCGACTTAAATGAAACCGCACGGCTAATAATACGCCCATCCACTTCTGGCAACGCCACATTCATTGCCGTATCCCGTGGCGTCAGTCCCTGAAACTGAGAATCCCATTGTTCCACCGTGCCACCACTGAAAATCACCTGCAACACTGGCACATTTAGACGTTGCCATAACTCCAACTGAGGCGTCTCGGTTTCTAATTTAGCTAAAGAAAAACTCGTCGTATTGAGCAACAACCCAATTCCTTCACCCTCCTTAGGCTGGAAATATGTTAACAACTCTGCTTGCACCTCAGCATCCCGTAGAGAAGAGACGAAAACGGGTACAGCTTCCAAATTGCGATCGCCTAAAGCTTGGCACAGCGCATCAATCGGTGATGTATTCCCCGCCAAGTAATGAGCGCGGTAGAACAATATACCAACTTTGTTATTCGTTAATTGTCCTTGTCCTTCATTCCCTCCCCTTACCAAGGGGGGTTGGAGGGGTAAGAAGGGAATATGAGTAGAGACTAGTATTGTTGAAGACTGGGAAGGATCGAATTGCCACGGATACAACCCCACGCGAGGTACTGGTTGTGGTGGCAATGGACTATAACTCTGCCCCAAGCATTCATCCGCAATAAACTGGAGAGCATTAACAAAATTCTCAGTACCACCTTCTGTGAGATACCGCCAGAACTGATTAACTACTGTAAGACTGACTGTAGAGTGACTAACTAAGTCTAAATCGGGTCGGTCATCCCCAGGCAACACAACCAAAGCAGCACCCGTTTGTCGTACCGTCTCCTGCACCACTTCTAAGCCATAAGACCAGTAGGAACGTCCTCCCAAGAGCCGTAGAATAATAATCTGAGCAGAGGCTAATACATCTTCTGCGTAAGTATCAATCGTCAGTTGCTGCTGTAATTGCAAGAGGTTAACTACCCGTAGGGCAGGAAATCCGGTTGGCAACTGAGAGGTTGATGCTGCCAGAGTCTGAATATCTGTGTCAGCAGCTGTTAGAAAAACAATGGGGGCTGGCGTCTGTTCGATAAAAACAACGCCTTCTGTTTGAGGGTTCCATCCTCCCGGTGTTGCAGCGATACGATGCATAGTCTTCTCCTCTGGCGTCGTCAAGTAGCGACTTTCATTGTCACCGAAAGGAGTCACTTAAAGGATTCCGGAAATTCTCAGAATCTACTCAGCATCCTCACAATGTAGCTCCGGCACATCCTTGTACAATTTTCCCGTACTCAGCACTTAATACTTTCTTTACTCTCTAAGGAGATTTTCTTGATAAAGATTGAAGAATATACTGCCACCGGAGTGCTAAGTGTTGGCTAGCATCAACAAAGGGATTGTGCTAACACCAGATTATTAGGCTGGTTGGTGAGTAGAAACTCACATCGATAAAAGGCTATTAGCTCTCAGCGATCGGCTTTTGAAAAAGATTTCGCCTTTGCTGGAGTGAAGCTTTTCTCTGAGAAATGCTAGCTGATAGCACACAGCTAGGTCAGCCTCTGTTGCTTTTTGAGAGTAAAACTAAAGTAATGCCTATCGTGGGTGATCGAAGATTTAGCCGCATTCTGCCCTTGGCGGTATTCGAGCGGCTACAAGAGCTATTGCAGCAGATGAGAACGAAAATTGGCGACAATGCTGTCGTCTTAACCGCTGATATGCTCCCCAATTCGACAAAGGCTTTAAAGGAGCAGGCGCAACAATTTACGGCTTTGATCTCAGAGCCGTTCAGTGCTTTAGTGTTGGGGGAACCGCAACCAGAACTGTCGGGGGTTGATGACGTTAAGCTGACACCTTACAACGTTGGGTTAACATTTGAGCCAAATGCGATCGCATCCTTTCTCGGTGATCTAGCTTGTAGACTAGAAAATTATCCCCTCGTTGTAGATTTACTCAATAAAGAACAAGCGTACTTGCAACCCAACGATGCCGCCCTCCAGACGGAATTTACACTTTCATTAATAGAAATTCTCTCTACAGGCAGCATCAACGACTTCGTATCGGCACGCCCCATTCATGCTCAAGTTTCCGCTTGCCAACCTTTTGTGGAAAAGGCGCTGCGTCAACAGGTTGAACAAGAGCGACTACTCCATCAAGTCACGACCCACATTCGTCAGAGTTTAGAGTTACCAGTTATTCTCGAAACTACTGTTAAACAGGTGCGATATTTCCTACAGGTAGACCGATTGTTAATCTATCAATTTGATGACTTCCAGTGTGCCATTAGGAAACAAAATATCTCGTCAACAACAGAGAATGCAGAACCGTCTACTTTACTTACCATTCCTCACTTCTCACAACTAGCTTCCGAAGAAAGCTTAGGTTGTGTTACCTACGAAGCCAGAGCTTCTAATGCTATTGCCTCAGTCTTGAATCTAGTTGAAGGAGAGGATTGCTCTATCCATGTGCCCAATAGTAGAAAGAAATATCATCAAGGAATAGCGATCGCTATTGATGATGTCGAAACCGCATATACCACTTCTGCTTACCTATTAGAACTGCTGCGGAAGACTCAAGTACGAGCCAAGTTAGTCGCACCAATTATCGTTCAGAACGATCTGTGGGGGCTATTAATTGCTCATCAATGTTTTGAACCGCGCCAGTGGAAAGACACTGAAAAAACTTTTTTGAAGCAAATTGCCGAACATCTGACTGTTGCAATTTATCAAGCGCAGTTGTACGCCCAACTGCAACAGCAAAAACATACTCTCGAACAGCGAGTGATCGAGCAGACACAAGAACTACGGGATATGCTGCAAGCGGCACAAGCAGCAAGCCGTGCCAAGAGTGAATTTCTGGCGGCGATGAGTCACGAATTACGGACACCTCTGACTTGCGTGATTGGAATGTCTGCAACACTGTTGCGTTGGTCGTTTGGTCAGCAAGGGGCAAAGGCAGTACCTTTAGCCAAGCAGCGGCGTTATTTAAAGACGATTCAGGACAGCGGGGAACACCTGTTGGAACTCATAAACGATATTCTCGATTTATCTCAAGTCGAGGCTGGGAAAGCGATTTTAAATATCAGCGAGTTTTCCCTGTCACAGTTGACGCACCAAATCTTGAGAACTCTACAAGAAAAAGCTTTTCGCCAAAAGATCAGCCTTGAAATGGAGTTTCAAGTTCCGTCACAAAACGATAGCGGTGCGCGTCTCAAGGAGGATCGCTTTTATGCTGACCAACGCCGAGTTAGGCAAATTTTGTTCAATCTCTTAGGCAATGCGATCAAATTTACCCCCGCAGGCGGCAAGGTAATCCTGCGAGTTTGGCGAGAACATAACTTAGCTGTCTTTCAAATTGAAGATACAGGCATTGGCATTGCTGATGACCAAATACCTCTACTATTTGAAAAGTTCCAGCAGCTAGAAACGACTTACCACCGTAACTATGAAGGTACTGGTCTAGGTCTAGCCTTGACAAAACAGTTGGTCGAATTACACGGAGGCAGGATTGA
>DATNQT010000562.1:0-2253 GCA_036703885.1 Candidatus Sericytochromatia bacterium | reverse complement strand
GAATCTGGATGGATCGGTCAAGATAATACTAACTCCTATGAAGGAATATCTAGTGGCTATATCGGCCGTGCGCTCGAACACGTCACGGGGAGCAACGCCTCTTTAATCAATTCCCTAGACTTTAACTCGATTGTTGATGCCTTTAATTCTGGTAAGCTGATTGGATTTTGTTCAAAAGATGAGAACGAAGTTGCCTCAAATATCGTACCCTTTCACGGCTACTCACTTGTAGGTTACGATTCCTCAACTGAGACCTTTACTCTGTTTAATCCTTGGGGAATCGCTGGAGGCTACGACGAAGACAACTTTAAGCCCGGATTATTAGAATTAACTTGGAGTGAGATTACAACGAGCTTTCTCTATTGGGACTCTACAACCACCTAGAGCATCGCTTTGCATGCTCTTCTGTTTATCTTCCTCATCAGTAGCATTAGGAGGAATGTAGTTACTGACGGGTGTACCGATGCTTGACTCCGATAGGAAAATACTCTGGGTCACCCGTTGGGGCAAGTTCCACCAATGGTAACTGATATTCTTTTGGAACGTAGTTAGCAAATTCGCTGTTGAGCCGTAGGATTTGGGACAAGATAGAAGATGCGATCGCTTCTCTTTTGTCCTCACTCTCCTCCACTCCCGGCGCTAACTCTACGACAACAGACAGAAATCGATTCTTATCTGAATCTTCTTTAACCTGCAAAACAAACTTCCCTGTTACCAATTCTCTAATTACTGGCTGCTCTAACCCTACCGTGACATTCTCCGGATAGATATTTGCACCGAAGTAGGAAACCGTAAAATTAGAGCGTCCAAACACATAGACGAAAGGCAAAGGATGAACCCCTCGGTTGCCCGATTCCTGCAATGCTTCTATAGGGTTAAATCCCCATTCTTTCAAGAATTCAAGCATCGCCTCGTAAGCAATTAACCCCCCATGATCCGAGATGTGATAACGCACTAAGGGAATGCCGTTATCTCCTGAAAACAGCAACGTGCCATCCTGAACTTCAAAGAAGCGGCTCAAGGGGTCATACTGTACCAGTGTAGGCAAGCGCGATTCTCCAAATAAGGCATGGGCGGTATCGGGACGTTCTGCTAAAAAACGACGGATACAAATACTCAACGGGGTTTCATTACCCAATACCCCTGCATCTGCCGTTCCATAAAGTGAAGCGGAATCATAATAGGGATTAGTCGAGCCAACTCGCTCTCCAACCAGACTGCGCCACTCTTCACTAAAAACCTCTCCCGCCATCACCAACTTAATCTGATACCTCTGCCACTCCACACCACGAGCAATACCAGTATCAATAACATCCTTAAGAAACGGTGGATACCCCAGCAACACTACCTGCTCAAAAGCCGTGCCGAGTTCCTGCACGACTCGGAATATTTCTTCTTTGTTATTGCCAGGAGTGATAACTGTAATCGGATAGCCTTTGCTAGCCAGATAGCGGCAGCAATTTGTTGTGTACATTCCGCCTACCCAGGTTCCCAAGGTAAAACAGATGACGGCTAAGGTGCGGCGGGTGTCCGCATAAAAGCTGTCGTGGAATATCTGCTCGAAGCGCGTGGCAATCTGAAGTTCATCGCTTAGGAAACGAGGCCAAAATGTGGGTTTGCCTGTGGAACCGGAGGAAACGGCGACCATATCGCACATTGCTAGTTGTCCCGCATAGCACAAATCAGCCAGTGCGTGACGAGAGTGATAATTTTCTTTAGTAATGAGTGGGAGTTTTACGAAATCTTCAAAGGTTTGGATGGAGCTATAGGATATACCCTGTTCTGTTAGAAAAGCTTTGTAAGCAGGTACATGAGTAGCGACATCGCGAAACAGCTTTAGGGCAGCTAATTCTGGAGAGGTAGTCTGATGCCGTCTCAATCGGGCTTCAAAGGGTGTAGTTAGGAACTCCTGAAACGCTGTAACTGCCCGATCGCGTTGTTCTTCTCGCATCTTGCCAATGGGTTGAGTAAAAATTACGAGTACGATACTGGAAGTTCGCTCTGTATTGCAATTGCTCCCAAATAGCATTAATTCATCCCGTACCGATCATGTCCCTCTATTGCAGTCAAGGTCACGAAAATCACTTTGATAACCGCTTCTGTAAAGACTGTGGTCAACAACTTCCGCTTGCTGTAGGGAAAGTATTAGAAAAGCGCTATCGCATTGTGAGCCATTTAGGGCAAGGTGGCTTTGGACGCACCTATTTAGCAGAAGCACTGCATCGATTTGGCGATCGCTGCGTACTCAAGGAG
>DATNQT010000561.1:0-4653 GCA_036703885.1 Candidatus Sericytochromatia bacterium | reverse complement strand
AAGCTTCGGCACGGTGTACGAGTTTGGGAAAATCGTCTTGAACAGGATGCAGAGAAGAGTGGTTTGGGATGCAGCAGCGCTAGCTTATCTGGATGCTGTGGAACAGGTGGAATTGGCGCGGCGGGCGATCGAGCAGGCTTTATAATTAGGCTCTTGTTTGCTGGCACTAAATTCGTAATTAGCGATCGGTTTCTTTAATTCCGAATTATTGGGCCATTAGCTTGTACCTTTAATTACGAATTATTCAGTCACCCCTCGTTGGGGCGATCGCACAACTAGAATTTGTCGGTGCCACGCGATCGCCCCTACCCTCTTATCCTTTATGCGACAGACAGCAACTGTTCGGCTTCTTGTCCCAAAAACCGTCGCTCGACGATTTCTCTGTAAGCCTCTAAATCCGGCTGCCAATTCTCTAGAAGCTGGTACAAGTGTTGCAGCCAACGCTCTCGTAGATATTGATGAGTAGCTGGCGATCGCTTCATTGCTATAAACACATAGGAACTCTCTTAGAAGAGTTTCTGAGATCTTCTAACAGAGGATCTGCCAAAAATTCTTCCTTTCCAGAAAGTGAGCCAATTAAAAGCATTTATTGACTGCCTACAGTTATCCGGAAAAACTCGATAAACTCTCAATGCTTGACATTAAGTTTAATTACAAAATGTTAATTTAAAAAAAAAATATGTCTCGACAACGCTTTCTAGGCTAAAACTGTAAAAAGTTGAGCATATTTCTAGTCTGAGTCGATGTGCAGCCTAGAAGCAAATTAACTTTTTAAGTGCAATCTACGCATAAGCTTTATAGTTGTTTTTGAATAAAAACAATCAAAACTATAAGTTGAAGCACGAAAATAAATACTAAAAAATAGTGTTTTTACCCTTATATAGCTTCTAATCAGGTTTTGTTTTTTATTCAAGAATGCTGGATTTCATCCAGACTAAATATAAGCTTTACAGTTACAGAGTGATTGGTGAAACCAAAAGCGCTGATGCAAAATTACTGTCTGATTAAAATTATCCGTACAACTGTCACATATATGACTTGTTGAGTCATACACAAGCTGTTCAGGATCTATCAAGCGAACTAGAAGGAGTTATAAACAGTGCCAAAAACTAAAATGCGCGATGTTGTGGTCATTCTGCCAGGAATTACAGGGAGTGTTCTCCAAAAGGATGGCAAAGACCTTTGGGCAGTGTCGGGACAGGCAGCATGGCAAGTCTTCAGTACGCTTGGAAAGTCACTGCAACAATTGAAGCTAGATGGTGATGATCCTAACCTTGAGGATTTAAAGGATGGTATCAAAGCTACACGGGTAGTAGCAGATGTCCACTTTGTACCTGGCTTGGTCAAAGTAGATGGTTACACAGCGATTTCACGTCTAATCACCGACAATTTTCAGGTGGAACAGGGTGACATTTATCATAGCGATAAACCTGCAAACTTTTTTGAATTCCCGTATGACTGGCGGCGAGATAACCGGGTAACTGCTAAACGGCTTAAAAGGGTGGTGGATGAGCGATTGATGCAGTGGCGGAAGCATACAGGCAATGAAAATGCAAAGGTAATCCTGCTAGCTCACAGTATGGGTGGGCTGGTTTCGCGGTACTACCTAGAAGTGCTGGAGGGATGGCGAGACTGTAAAGCTCTGATTACCTTTGGTACACCCTATCGCGGCTCCATCAATGCTGTGAACTTTTTAACCAATGGGTACAAGAAGCTATTTTTTGATTTGACTGAGGTGCTGCGCTCATTCCCATCTATCTATCAACTGCTCCCTATTTACGAGATGCTCAAAGTTGGTGATAAATATTATCGTATCGCTGAGGCTCCTGTTGAGCTGCCCAATATTGTTAGAGCAAGAGCTGAGGATGCTCTAAAGTTTCACAGAGAAATTGAAGATGCTGTGAACCGCCACCAAGAGGATGTCGCCTACTTGAAGTCTTACAAGATTATTCCAGTAGTAGGCACAAAGCAAACCACTCTGCAATCGGCAAGTATAGTTGATAATCAAATCTTCATCAGCTCAGATTTACCGGATGGAATACCTGCACTTGCTAGCCAGTTTAGCGGTGATGGTACAGTTCCATATGTATCGGCAATTCCCATTGAATTGTCTAACGATTACAGAGAAACCTATATTCCTGAACAGCACGGTTCTATTCAGAACAACACCAAGATTTTAACTCAACTTCGCGATCGTCTTACAGCAATGCAAATTGATTTTAAGAATGTTCGAGGTCCAGAAGTTAGTTCATCTGCTGCAAAACAGCCTGCAATTAATCTCCGCTTAGATGATCTTTACTTGGCAAATGAAGCTGTTGAAGTTCATGCCAAATTGGTTGATTGTGAAAATCTAGGAAAATTGGAAGCAAAAATTACTCCTATTTCTAGTGGTGGAAGCTCACTGAATGCAGAATTTAATCAGCAAGACCAAGATAGTTGGAGACTTTCTCTAGATAGCCTTTCTGCTGGACTGTACCGATTAACTGTAGAAGCTAGTAGTGCTAAACCTCAGACTCCATATCCCGTTCATGCTTTGTTTGAAGTAGTAAAGTAAGTTTCAAGTTACAAACTGTTTTGAGGAAGTTTTTATGGAATGGAAGTGGGCTAAGGCTAATGAGAAAGACTTAGCAAAGTTTGTTACTGAGAAGTCATTTGACTTGTTGCCGAAGCTACCTGATGTCCGTTTTGACTTGGTACATGATCCACAAGGACGACGTAGCTTGGTTGAGGTCATATACAAGACTCTAGTTGCTCTCGACATTAGATATGCCTATGAGAAGTATCACCCTGAGGATGAAACTCAACTAATACGCACACCTCCTGAAATCCTTCTCAAACCGGGTGAGGGAACCTGCCTCGATCTAGCGCTTCTCTTTTGCGGAATATGCTTTGGATGTGACTTATTACCACTGTTGGTTGTTATTGAAGGACATGCTCTAGTCGCAGTTTCCCTCAAGCACAAGCGTGACGAGTGGACTGATTTTGCACGTGAGCGCTCAATTTTTAACACCCCTGAGCTATTCAAAGGTGAGGATAAGCTTGCAGAGTTACGGAAATTTATTGAAAGTAATGCCTATATTGCAGTTGAATGTACAGGATTTGCTCATACCCAAAGTTTTACTGGTTCTGAACCTGAAGCAATTGGGCGGGTAGATGGTATTTTGCCTTTTGAGAGGGCAATAAACGCTGGGATTGAGCAGCTAAATAATCCGAATAGACCTTTTCAATTTGCAATAGATATTGCAGCTGCCAGATATGGATGGAAGATGGATTCATTTGAGATTCCCGAGCCTCCAACCAAATCTGAATGGAATGTTTTAATTCAAGGGAAGTTGAATATTGAGAAGCTTGAGGATGTCAAGGCAACTGCTGCTAAAGTTGGCATACTTCGCTCAGGAAAAGCTGAGGGAATATTGAATGCTAAGGAAGTGAAGGGAAGCGAAATTGTAGGAGTGCAAGTGGAGGAAGCGGGGTAGATGCAGGTAGATAGAATTCAATCTCGATATTGGTGGAGCAAGGGTGAGAAGTAGTTGGAGCAGATATTAAAGATGTCTAGTTAAGGTGCGAACGCCCTCAAAACCTAAACCACTAATTAGAGCAAGAAACGATGACTGGAACTGTTGCAACTCAAGTCAAAACGATCGCTTTTGACCATGATATCGAAAGACTCACCGAAGGCTTTACGGGGCGGGAGTGGGTCTTTGAGGAAGTTGACCGATGGTTGCAACAGGACAATGAACGGTTCTTCATCCTGACTGGGGAACCGGGAGTGGGGAAAAGCGCGATCGCGGCTCGTCTCACCCAACTCCGGCTGGATATCGCTGCCTATCACTTTTGTATTGCCGGACGCAGTGGCACCATTGAACCCAATAATGTGCTGCTATCTCTGGCGGCTCAGCTCATTGACTACTTTCCCGACTACGCTGAAGCCTTGGCAAATACCATCAAACCGTTAAGGCTTTCGGTGAATGTGGAAATCACAATCGAAACCATCAAAGACAGTGAAGTCAGGGGTGTTGTCATCAACAACTTGCACACCCAGAATCCGCAGGAAGCTTTGAATGTGGTGCTGCAGCGAGCGCTTGCTGCCCTACCCAATCCACCTCAGCAACCTGTCCTACTCTTGATTGACTCCCTAGATGAAGCTGTAACGTTGAGAGGGGATAATAACCTCGTTACTCTATTAGCTGAGACGAACGACCTACCGCCGTGGGTGCGCTTTGTCTTCACCACTCGACCAGAGCGACGGGTACTGCGCTACTTTGAGCAATTGAAGCCCTATACCCTGGTGGCAGAATCGCAAATGAACCTAGACGACATCCGCCAGTACATTGAGAATCGGGTGGGTAAGGAAAAGATGCAGGCGCAACTTCAATTAGCTGAGGTTGAACCACAAACTTTTGTGAATCGCCTGACTGAACTTTCGACTGGTAACTTTCTGTACACCAAAATTCTACTCAACGACATCGAAGCTGGACGGCAAACCCTCGATGATCTGTCTGCATTACCCCAAAGCCTCGACGAAATCTATCACGGCTTCCTTAAGCGCTTCACGGTTACTGAGTGGGAAGAGCGCTACCAGCCCATCTTAGGAGTATTGGCAGTAGCCCAGGAACCAATTACCGAAGTACAGTTAGCTCACTTTACTGGAAT
>DATNQT010000560.1:0-6539 GCA_036703885.1 Candidatus Sericytochromatia bacterium | reverse complement strand
TTAGTGGTTAGTTGTTAGCTATTTAACCGCTTCTAACAACTCACAACTAAACACCACTAACTTGTCGGGCTACGGAAAGCAGAAACACCTCTACAGTCTACGCCAACGCCGTCCATCGCGATTAATCAGGAGTTCTGCCTCGGTTGGTTCCCAAGTTCCCGCTTCGTACTGGGGAATCGATGCCGGATCTGCTGGTGCTTCCCAAGCTGCAAGGGCTGGCGTCACAACTCGCCAAGCTTCTTCTACTTCATCGGCACGAGTGAAGAGGGTTTGGTCACCCCGCATACAGTCAAGTAATAAGCGATCGTAGGCATCCGATGTTGATATCCCAAACGAAGAACCGTAGCTAAAGTCCATATCTACCGTGCGTGTCCGCAGGTTTGGTCCAGGCATTTTTCCTTCAAAGCGCAGCGAAATTCCCTCATTGGGATGAATTCGCATAGTTAGCACGTTGGGACTAGCTTGCTGGGCAGCAGATTGAAAAATCAATAAGGGAACCTCACGAAACTGAATCGCAATCTCGCTCACCTTCTTCGGTAGCCGCTTACCCGTTCGTAGATAGAAAGGAACACCCTGCCAGCGCCAGTTATCAATGAGTAGCTTCATTGCTACGTAAGTTGGCGTGGTGGAGTCAGGGTTAACTCCATGCTCCTCTCGATAACCAGGAACTCGTTTGCCTTTCATCCAGCCTGCTGAATACTGACCGCGTATCGCTGAATTATCCAGGTTAGCAATATCTGCCAGGTGGGTTGCCTGAAGTACCTTGACTTTCTCTGTCCGGATGCTGTCGGCATCTAAGGAATTAGGTGGCTCCATCGCTGTGAGGCAGAACACTTGTAGTAGGTGATTTTGCACCATATCCCGCAGTGCCCCTGAGGTTTCGTAGTAACCTGCTCTATCCTCAACGCCCACCGTTTCTGCTACGGTAATTTGAACGTGGTCAACAAATTGGCGATTCCACAATGGCTCAAAGATCGCGTTGGCAAAGCGGAATACCAACAAATTCTGAACGGTTTCTTTGCCCAGATAGTGGTCGATGCGGTAGACTTGCTCTTCCCTACAGACTTGTTGCACAACGCGATTGAGCTTCTGAGCCGAACTCAAATCTATACCGAAGGGTTTTTCAATCACTAGGCGGTTCTTCATCGGGTCAGTTAGCATCCCCGCCGCGCCTAGTTGTCGGATTGCCTCAGGGAAGAACTTGGGGGAAACTGAGAGGTAGAAGACGCGATTACCTCGCGTTCCCCTTTTACCATCCAGTTCCCCTAAGAAGGCTTTGAGTTTTTGATAGCTTTCTGGCTTATCAATGTCACCAGGGCAGTAGTACAAACCTTCGGCAAAGTCTTTCCACATTTCCTCGGCACCGATGCCATCAGAAAATTGCTCGATGCCCTCGCGCATCTGTTCCCGGAAGTAGTCGTGGCTCCATTCCCGACGTGCCACACCGACAATTGTGGTTTCGGGCGGCAAGCGGCGATCGCGTTTCATCTGGTAAATGGCTGGAACAAGCTTGCGTTGGGTGAGGTCCCCCGACGCTCCAAAAATCACCAGAATTGCGGGTTCCGCTGTCCGCTCTTGTTGCAGCCCAACGCGCAGGGGATTTTCTAGCAGAGTCACCATAGCTGTCAGTTGTTAGTTATTAGTTATTAGTTGTTAGAAGAAGCTGATAGTTGTTGGTTGTTTGCTGTTAGAAGGAAATCAACAACTTTTCTTGTCTAACAACTAACAACCAACATCCAGCAACTAATTAGACAGTCGCCAACTTTTGGACTTTCTCTTCTAGCGATGACATCAAGGACTCAAACGGCTTAACAAATTTGTCAATGCCATCTAAAAGAAGTTCGTCCATGACTTCCTCTAGATGGATATCGATATCGGGATCTTTGAGACTTTCGAGCAACTGGTAGGCTTCTTCAACACCTGTTTCAATGCGACTTGCAGGGGAACAGTGGTCAGCACAAGCTTCAATTGTGCTAGGGGGTAAGGTATTGACGGTATCGGGACCCACTAGCTCATCTACGTACATAACGTCGCTGTATTCGGGGTTTTTCGTGCCCGTGCTTGCCCACAGCAGGCGCTGGACTTTTGCTCCTTTTTCTGCTAGAGCTTTCCAGCGATCGCTTCCAAAAATTTCCTTATACTTTTGGTATGCAACTTTGGCATTAGCGATCGCGATTTTGCCTTTAACAGCCTTAAGCCGCGCCTCCATATTCAGGTCATCGACACCTTCAGAGAGTTTTTTGTCAATGCGATCATCGATATTGCTATCAATCCGGCTGAGGAAGAAACTCGCGACTGAGGCAATATTACTGATATCTTCCCCTTTCTCTGATCGCTTTTCCAATCCCCGGATGTAAGCCCAAGCTGTCTCAACGTAACTGTCTACCGAGAACAGTAAAGTAACGTTAACATTGATTCCATCGCTGATGACTTGCTCAACCGCTGGCAAGCCCATCTTCGTTCCGGGAATCTTAATCATCACGTTCTCCCGACCAATTTGTGCGTAATAGCGTCGGGCTTGCTCGATGGTGCTTTGGGTATCGTCGGCAATGTTCGGCGGCACTTCAATACTGACGTAACCGTCAAGTTTATTGGACGAGTCATAGACAGGACGAAGGATATCGCAAGCATTACGGATGTCGTCAAATACTAAGGACTCGTAAATTTCCAAGACCGATTTTTTAGCGCTGATGCCTGCTTCAATATCAGCATCGTAGACGGCATTACCCACGATCGCTTTTTCAAAGATGGCTGGGTTGGAAGTAATTCCGACAATTCCCCGCTCTTCGAGCAACTGCTTGAGTTCACCCGATTGAATCAGAGTACGGCTCAAGTTATCCATCCAGATACTTTGGCCGTAAGTCTGCTCGATTTGAAGAATGGGATTATTAGCTGTCGATGTCATTATCTAACTCCTACTAATGATGGTGATTGGTTGTTGGTCATTCCCTATTAGTCATTAGTCCAAAGGGTAACTGACAACTAACTAAAGACTGAAGGCGATAACTAATAAGTAATCTTTGCTACGAATGAGCCATTACACTAACTTCAGAATCCCGTGCCCCTTGCTGAATAAAGGACTCTACAAGCGCTACATCCTCTTTGCTGCCGATAATTAAGGGCGATCGAGCATGCAGAGCGTTTGGCACAACATCTAAAATATCTTGGGTTCCCGTACTTGCTCTACCACCTGCTTGCTCTATTAAAAAGGCAAAGGGAGCAGACTCGTAAAGTAAGCGCAACTTTCCTTCTGGATTCTTCAACGTACCGGGATACAGGAAGACGCCGCCCTGAGATAAAATCCGGTGAAAATCTCCCACTAACGCGCCACTGTAGCGAGCGGTATACCCTTCCTGACGATGGACGTAGCGAATGTAGTCGCGGATTGGTTCGTCCCACTGCCAGAAGTTACCTTCATTCACGCTATAAACGGGACCGTGAGCTGGCACCTGAATATTTTCATTGGAAAGGATAAACTCGCCTAGGCTAGGGTCAAGAGTGAATGAATGGACACCCGTGCCAATCGAGTACACCAGCATCGTGCTTGGTCCATAGAGAACGTAACCAGCGGCGATTTGTTTTCGTCCGTTTTGTAGCAAATCACGGGCGTCGCCGTCAATGTCATCTCCTTCTTGCTTACGAATCGAAAAAATCGCACCAACATTCAAATTAATATCTACATTCGAGGAGCCATCAATTGGGTCATAGAGCAAGGTGTAACGTCCAATCGGGCAATTTTCCGGAATGTAGTAGGGTTTTTCCATTTCCTCGGATGCCAAACGACATACGAGTCCACTTTGTTTAAACACCGAGATAAACACGTCGTTTGCATAGATATCCATCTTTTTGACGGATTCTCCTTGCACGTTGACGTTGCCTGTAAATCCTAGCGCTCCCTCCACTAAACCTGCACGACTCAAGCGTCGAGAAATCAGCTTGGCTGCCAAGGCAATGCGACTCATGATCGCACTGAGGTCTTGTGCATCTGCTGAGAAACTCTGGAGTTGCTGTAGAACGTGACGGGACAGCGTTGTACAATCACGATCTAGAGCGCGATCCTGATCTCTCGGCTGATTTACGTCATCTACCATAATTTTTCGTCCTCCCTATTGGGTAACGCACTCTTGTTAGAGGTCAGCTGCTCTTTAGTACTGCCTTTATATTGCCGAATGCCCAATCCCATTTACCTTCTATCTTAGGTAGGCATTTGAGCAGCGGCGTCTAACTTTAGAAGAACTAAAGAAACTGAAGAGCAGCTAAGGAATAAGCAGGAATTCTTTATACGATATTCCTTGCCTAAAGGAGTATGCCTAAGGTCAAATAATGTAGTTGAAAATACATTAGCAACTTAAAAATAGAGTATGGGAGAACATAAACGCATTGGAATTCTTACCAGCGGAGGAGATTGCGCTGGCTTAAATGCGGTGATTCGGGCTGTGGCGCGTCGGGCTATCGGTACTTATAACTGGGAGGTGCTAGGAATTTGCCGTGCAACTGCGGGTTTGATGAGCCGTCCTCCTCAAGTAATCGCGCTTGATATAGAGAAGGTTGATGCCTTGCTGACGATGGGTGGCACAGTATTGGGGACGACGAACAAAGGCAACCCGTTTGCTTTTCCGATGCCGGATGGAACAATACGCGATCGCTCCGAAGACATCATTGAAGGTTACCATCAGCTCGGTCTCGATGCCCTAATTGGCATTGGGGGAGATGGTAGTCTAGCGATTTTGCGTAAACTTGCCCAGCAAGGTAATCTTAACTTTGTGGCAATTCCTAAGACCATCGACAACGATGTTGGCATCACAGAGCGTTCAATCGGCTTTGATACAGCGGTTAACATCGCGACCGAAGCCTTAGACCGATTGCATTTTACGGCTGCTAGTCACGACCGGGTGATGATTCTGGAAGTGATGGGTCGAGATGCGGGTCATATTGCCATCTCGGCTGGAATTGCGGGAGGAGCGGATGTTATTTTAATCCCAGAAATTCCTTATACTCTGGAAAACATTTGTCGCAAAATTCAAGAGCGTCAGGATCAAGGTCGGCACTTTTGTTTGGTAATTGTATCGGAGGCGGTTTGTACGGAAACGGGTGAAGCAGTTAAGATTAGCGATCGCTTCGGGGAATGCCGTTTAGGCGGCATCGGTCAGTACTTAGCGGATCGCATCTCTGCTTGTAGTGAGGCAGAAACACGAGTCACCGTTTTGGGACATACCCAGCGCGGTGCTATGCCTTCGCCACTTGACCGATTAATTGCCTCAGCCTTTGGTGTTGCTGCTGTTGACTTGATCGCCAACGAGCAATACGACCAAATGGTGAGCTGGCAAAATCGTCAGGTTGTAAATGTGCCAATAGAGTCAGCGATTAGTAAATACCAAGCCGTAGATGCAGACAGCACCCTAGTAAAAACAGCTAGAGGCTTGGGTATTTGCCTGGGAGATTGAACAACTTCTAAGACATAGCTTCTACAAGAGGCGAGTCGTGACGCTGTTTACAGCCACAACTCGCCCCTTCGTTGCTAAAGTTGTAAACTTTTACAATTGAGAAAGCTAGATGGGTTGCCTATTATTTATTTGGATAAGCAATAGTTGAGTGATGTTTTGCTTAGAATCGATTACTGCGCCTTGCACCACCACCGCTAGAGTTTTCTTCTCGCGGTCTTGCTTTATTAACTCTCAACTGCCGTCCCATCCACTCGGCACCATCTAATTCCGAGATAGCAGCGTCTTCCTGGGCATCTTCTGTCATTTCAACAAATGCAAAGCCCCGCATCCGACCCGTCTCGCGGTCTGTGGGCAACACAACTCGCTTGACGGTACCGTATTCAGCAAATACAGAGCTTAAGTCGTCTTCGGTGGCTTGGTAAGACAGGTTTCCGACGTAAATGGTCATGTCTATCGATAAAGCTTAACGAGGAACTAAAGTTCAGAGAAACCAGAGTTAGACGATGCAAGTTTTCAACGCCTTACCTGATTGAACCCTGGTAACTGTCTAATGGCAAATAACCAGAATCGCGGTTGCAAAACCAAAAACTGAACCCAAGGTAGAACTGAACTTGTAAATATTGTATTATCATACTTCGCTGATTTGCTGTAGGTTGTTACCTACCTAACATTTGGAATTAATACATAAAGGTATTAAGAGTCTACTATCGTTGAGTAGACCCTTAGATTTTAGGTTTAAGTCTTACTTACTAATCGCTTTAGTCAATCGAAATAGATTGAGGACCGCTAGCTCTGCCATTGTCAGTGCTAGAAGTAGTGCTTGCGTAAGTAGTAGAGCCGCTTTGGTCATCTAGCCAACTCTTGACTGGGTCGTCTGCGAGGTTGAGTCGAAATACTCCAGAAAAGAAGCCGCCTAAGAAAGCAGCAGGCTGCTGGGTCAATTCTCTGAAAATGGGCGTTAGTTCATCGAGGAACATCTTTAGCTCTCTTTTTGCTGTAAATGGGTGTATGACTGTTTACTTTGGCATCGTAACGTGCCTTGTTTGAAAGTGCTAAGTGCAGTTCGACAAGACTTCGGCGTGACCCTTCGACAAG
>DATNQT010000559.1:0-3890 GCA_036703885.1 Candidatus Sericytochromatia bacterium | reverse complement strand
TCAATTGCAATGCTAGCAAAGACTACAATCGCGCCAAAAAACACCATAATTCCCTGGACTGTTGGGTAATCTCGTAGAGAAATTGCCTGATACAAACGATTAGCTAATCCTGGCCAAGAGAATGTTACCTCCGTCAAAACGGCACCACCTAATAACGAAGCGAAGGTCAATCCCAAAATCGTAATTACTGGAATTAGCGCATTTTTTAAGGCATGGCTGACAAGAATCTTCCCTTCTTGAATGCCTCTAGCACGAGCCGCTTCTACATAGTCAGATTGAAGGGTTTGCTTTAAATTTACCCGAACAATGCGTTCAAAAATACCACTCAAAAGTACACCCAATGTCAAACTGGGAAGCGTCAGATAGTGGAGCGATGCAAAAAAACCACTAAGGTTGCCACTTAAAAGACTATCAATCGTGTAAAGTCCTGTTGGGCCTGAAGGAGCAGGCATCGAAGCTGGAAAACGCCCAGCAATGGGGAACCATTTTAACTGCACGGAAAAGATTAACTGCACAATCATTCCTGCCCAGTAAACGGGAAGCGCATAAGTAATAATTCCAAACAGCCGTCCACCTAAATCCAGAACCGTGCCACTGCTTGAAGCAGTGAGCATCCCAGCGCCAATGCCAACAATCAAGGCAACAATCATACTAGCGGCTGCCACTTCTACTGTTGCGGGAAAGTATTGCTGAATCACATCCCAAACATTTTGACCTTGGTCGGTAATTGAACTCCCCAAATCCAACCGCAGTAAGTTTCCTAGATATGAAAGATACTGCAACGGCAAAGGTTTGTTTAGCCCCAGCCGTTCGCGATATTCGGCTTTCACAGCATCGGGGGCGCGATTACCGAGAACAGCATCTACCGGATCGCCTGGGGTTGAACGTAGCAGTAGAAAGACAATTGTGACAATTGTCAATAGCATCAAGGGTGCTAGAAGCAAACGTACTAGGATGTAATACTGTAAAGCACGGGAACGAGACATTGTTACTTGTTAGTCATTGGTCATGGGTCATTGGTTATTGGTAAACAACCAACTACGAATACCAACCATTAACATATTTTGGATGGTTCGAGATGACTAAAAATAGACTCATTACTCTTTTAAGCGATTTTGACTTGAGTGATGTCTATGTGGGTGTGATGAAAGGTGTGATTGCTCAAATTAACCCAGCTTTGAGGGTAGTGGATCTCACGCACCAAATTCCACCGCAAAATATTGCAGCGGCTCGATTCAGCTTAATGAATGCTGTTCCCTACTTTCCCAAGGAGACGGTGCATATTGCTGTAGTCGATCCAGGAGTAGGGAGTCATCGCAGAGGAATTGCTCTCCAATTTGATAGGGGTTTCTTGATTGGGCCAGATAATGGTCTATTTAGCGGAGTTTTGAAACAAAACTCAGTACTCGCAGCCGTTGAGCTAACTAACTGTCAATACTGGCGGACAGTGGCACCGAGTACTACTTTCCACGGTCGAGATATCTTTGCCGCCGTTGGAGCGCATCTTGCTAGCGGTGTTCCTATCGAACAGTTGGGAGAAGCCATCGATCCAAAAACTCTGGTTCAACTGGAGATGCCTGAACCAATAGTAACTAATACTGATATTGCGGGTTCCATCCAATATATCGACCATTTTGGTAACTTAATTACTAATATTCCTGGTACTGATGTTCGGGGAAAAACTTGGGCAGTTGCTATAGGCGATCGCATAATTTCGAGCAATCAGACCTATAGCGACACCCAACCTGGAGAACTTGTCGCCTTAATTAGTAGTGAGGGTTGGGTAGAAATTGCCGTGAACGGCAGCAGCGCTCAATCTCTGTTACAGCTAGACTGGGGAGCTAAAGTGCAAGTTATATTTAACTGAAATATGAGGGAGAGCAGAAGTTTGACAAAGAGAACACTGTATGCATTGCATAAGTGTGGGTACTTCACTTAGTTTTTGTTAGTGTCTATTGACCCCTAACCAGTTGCTCGATCGCATTTGCATCTGTTGGCAAAGCAGCAGTTAGCACTTCACTACCTTCCTCTGTTACCAAGACATCATCTTCAATGCGAATACCTCGAACATCGGCAAACTGTGCAAGACGCTCCCAATTTAGAACATCCTGGTATTTTGACCGTAGAGAAGCATCATGCAAAATTGCTGGAACTTGATAAAACCCAGGTTCAATGGTAACTAACATTCCCACTTGCAACGGTCGATTTAGACGCAGGTAGCATAAGCCAAAGCGATCGCTCCTGACTCTTCCCTCTTCATAGCCCGCCAAATCCCCGAAATCTTCCATATCGTGGACATCCAAACCCAGGAGATGACCGATTCCGTGGGGAAAGAAGAGGGCATGAGCATCCCTTTCTACCAAATCTGACACCTGCCCTCGTAGAATACCTAAATCCACCAATCCTTGGGCGATTACCGATGCTGCTAGGAAATGGATATCGCGATATTCGATACCAGGGCGGATTTTATCAATACAAGCATCATGAGCTGCCAACACAACATTGTAGAGGTCGCGCTGAGTGGAGGAGAACTTGCCAGTGGCAGGCCAAGTGCGTGTTACATCAGATGCCCAACCCATCGACGTTTCAGCCCCAACGTCGGCAAGCAGTAAATCCCCTGGTTGTATGGGATGGTGATACTGCTCGTTATGCAGCACTTCACCATGAACTGTGACAATGCTGGGATAAGCCCAAGTCATGTTGTGGCCAATAATTACGCCCTCCATTGCTCCCCGCACGGCGGCTTCAATCTTGGCATTGGGCGTTGCTGCCATTCCTGCTTTGTGGGCTTCTATGGTAACGGAGGCGGCATTTCGTAACTCTGAAAGAGCGCCGATGTCGTGGTGTAGTCTCAGAGATGCGATCGCCTTTACTAAATCTCGGTCGATCCCTGCTGACGTACTCGCTGGTGCTACAGCACGATTGAGCATCTCAACTTGTTGTGAGTAAGTCGCTGCACTCTGAACGGCGATCGTCGCTGCGCCCGAAGTCCGCGATGCCAGTTCTGACAGAGGAAAAGCCGCATCTGCCCCGATTGTCTGAGCGATTTCTTCCCGTTTCGGCATTTCCCCATGCCAGAGGGCACTGCTAGGAGATGCCTCGTCTATAAATAGTTCTAGTACCCCATCCTTCAGGAAAATTGCCGCATTTTCTAACGGCAGACCTGCAAAATAAAGGAAGTGACTGCTAGCTCGAAATGGGAAAGGATTAGCTGGGTAGTTGCGCGGACTGCGTAGCCCCGACCAGAGAATTACGGGAAAATCAACTAACTGAGCAAGGCGCTGACGCCGCTCGTGCAGTGTTGTTGCCAGCGTAGAGTAATGCTTAAGAATCTCCATAATTAAGGAGGGTAGCACAAGACCCTTAAAAGGAGCAGCAATTATTCTGGATCGTCGTCCACCTGTGTGTCTTGTCCATCCTTTGGCTTTTGGTCAGGATTTTTCGGGTCAGACTCGGTAGATTGATCTTTTTTCACGGGTTCATTAGGATTCTTTGAGTCAGACTTTGTAGGCTGCTCCTTCTTTGGTTTTCCAATGGAGTAACCTCCTATTTTGACATTTTGGCAGGCAGTCATTGTCAAGCCACCAGTAACGACCAGTAAGGCTACAGCCAACTTTACCCAAATTGGTTTGCGAAATTTTCGGTTATCTCTAGACATCAGCCACCTTTGAGTTTTGAGATCTACAGCTGATTAAATAGATACGAAAATAAACTGAAAGGTTTCCCAAAAACTAATGGTCGATGACTCCTTAATGAGGTGTCAAAACTTCTGTGCGATCGCTATCACTAGTTGCATCCTCAAAAATTGCCCCACGTCTGAGCAAAACAAGCTTCGTCTCTTCTGCAATTCCCTGATTCCTTGCAAACTGTGCATTCTCGACATTCGCCCC
>DATNQT010000558.1:0-9657 GCA_036703885.1 Candidatus Sericytochromatia bacterium | reverse complement strand
GCCGTCGTCCATCCACTCGTGCCAGATACCAGTAGCGGGAAAGTTGAACACCTTGTATTTACTCAAGAAACTCTCAGAGAAATTAGCTACCACAACAACACGCGAACCTTTCTCATTCCAGCGACTGTAGGCTAGCACTTTCGCCTCTGGAGCTTCATGGAAAAACTTAATATTGTTGCTTTGAAGAGCTGAGTTTTGTTTCCTTAGGGCGATTAACTTTTTATAATACTCAAATAAATCTCGATTCAAGTCTTTTTCTAACAACGACCAAGCAATTTTCTTGGGCTGAGTCACGGCTTCGCTTTTGCGCTTAGATTCGCCAAACTCTTCTCCCATCCAGAGCATTGGCACACCCATCGCTGTCATTAACAGAACCGCGCCTAACTTAGCGCGTCCTAATGCAGCTTCGCCAAAAATATCGCGATCGCCTAATTCTCTGAAAACGTGTTCGCGATCGTGAGTGGCTAAATAATTTATCACATTCGTAGCCGCCCCGTAACCCTGGCGCTTGGGGTCTAAAATCTCCTTAAGCCTTTCTATTTCAAATGTTTCGCCACAAATCTGGGGAATAATAAAATAATGAAAACTTTCATGCCAGCAGGCATCTAGCGGTCCTTCTGGACTAACTACCTTACTGCTATCGGGAATGTGTTCCGCAATATTGTAAAACGGCTTAAGTGCAGCATTTTTCTTGGCTTGTTTAGCTAGCCAGTCCAGAAATTCAAAATTAGCTAATTGACGCACAGCATCAAAGCGAATACCATCAATGTGATACTCCTGAACCCAATACCGCACCACATCCCCCACATATTTCCAGGCAGGCTTAACATCTAACGTTTCGTCGTAGTTGTCGTAGTTAAACTCTGGCCCCCAGTAATTTGCAGGGTCTTCAGGATAGTGCCTATACTCGTAGTACCAGTAATTCCGGTCAATGAGCATTAAAGGACATTCTTCATCGGTATGGTTATAAATTCCATCCATGATGACCCGAATGCCTCTAGCATGACACTCATCAATCAACCGCTTCAAATCTTCTGTTGAGCCATAGCTGGATTCTGTAGCGAAGAAGTGACGGACTTTATAACCCCAGTTATAATCCCCAGGATACTCATTCACTGGCATCAACTCGATCGCATTAATGCCGAGTTCGCTCAAGTAATCTAATTTTGCGATCGCGTCTTGGTATTTTCCCCGCTTGTATTGGTCATCCTCACCGCCAGAAAAATCTGCAACGTGCATTTCATAGATGACTAATTCGTGATTATTCGGTAACAGAGTATCGTCATGCTGCCAGACGTAAGTGTCAACAATTCGTTTACCCTCTTTGACCCGCACTATACCGCAGCTTTTTTTCTCATCAACATCTGTCGCATAGGGGTCAATCACATCTATCCATTGGTCAGGTTCAAAATTCGGGCTTTTGGTTTGGATGCGAAACTTATATTGATAAACACCATCCTCTAACTCAACTTGAGTGCAGAAATAACCATCCTCACCTTTTTCCATCAGTATCTCTTTCCACTCAGAAAACGAACCCACTAAAGCGGCGGATTTGTTGTTAGGAGCAAATAAGCTAAATTCGATAGGTGAGGTCATATTAAGCTTTTTTTATTCTTTTTAATTTCACAGAAGAGTTAAGCCCGGTCTTATACAATCTTCTGAGCTTTATTTTTTCTTATGCATCTACCTTAAGAAATAGAGCGATTCTCGTATCGGTGAGGTACACCTAAGTTTCTTACCTATTCCCAATTCCCCATTCCCGAAAACTCAGAACTTTGTACCTCATCTAATTGAAAAACGCTATATTAGTTCCACCTATTGAGTAATAATTTGATTAATAAGTTTACTATTGCTAACAAAAGGCAAATAAATATTTAAAATATAGCAATTCTTGTTTAAGTGAGGTACACGGTAGGGGCACGATATGTCGTGCCCCTACATGGTTTCTGTACTCCACCCAAGTGAGAACCGCTATATTTTTCTTTCCTAGTACTATCTCCTTTGTCTCCCTTGAGTTCTTTCTCAAAACTATTTGTGCAACGCACGGAATGCACTCAATGTTTTAACGGTCTTTAAAACTTTAGAAGGAGTCTTTAAAGAGCTTCAATCAGGCTCTAGAGAGATGTTGCAAAAGAAATCTGTAGAGAGGATTATGTCATACTTATCAGTTTACAGGAGCCAAGGAATGATTGTTTTACAATGGATTCCACTTTTTTCTAGTCTTTGTTTAGGCGTTGGGTTTATCATTGTTGCCTACCACTTTGCAGCCGTTATTGCTTAGTCACCTAATTGGTAACTGGCTCTAGGAATAAGCTTTCTCTAATTTAGGTTAACTGTGGAATTATTACTAATGATGAAGATAGTCAGAAAAACTGCATTATTGTTAATCTGGGTAGCGTTTGTTGCCTATACTATAGGGCTGGCTCCGCTCGATCAACCCGATACATGGCCTCTGGTACAAAAGCTATTAACACTCAAATGGACAGAGGTTAATGCGATTCTACCCGCTCTATTTAGCCTAATGGGTGTTTGGCCGATGATTTATGCCTGCCTCATGTTTGCCGATGGTAGAATGCAAAAGTTCCGTGCTTGGCCTTATTTTATTGGTTCAAATGGCACAGGAGTGATTTGCCTCTTGCCCTATTTAATTTTTCGTGAGACGAATCAAGAGTTTTATGGTCAGAAAGATAAATTGTTAACAAGTCTAGATAAACGTTCGACAGGAGTTCTTCTATTATTAAGTACTATTGCCTTACTCGCTTACGCAGTACTGGCTGGAGATTGGGGAGATTATGTTCAACAGTTCCAAACTCGGCACTTCGTTCACTTAATCAGTCTAGATTTCTGCCTAATGTGCTTGATATTTCCGTTGACTTCATTATTTGACGATGACATGGCACGGCGGGGCTTGAGGGATTCTCGGATTTTTTGGGCTGTAGCATTGGTTCCACTTTTTGGCCCATTAGTGTATCTATGCTTGCGTCCACCTTTACAAGAAACCCCTATAAAAAAAGTAGAGACACGAGATTTCGCATCTCTACGCAGCTAATTCAATAAAAAATTGATATTACTGCCAAACAAAAACTTGGGCTTCGTAGTCTCCAATATCAATCATGATGCCATCGTCTCCAGCTTCGACATCATAGTCCCTCGTCCACTCGTGCCACTTTCCTGCTGCTGGGAAGTTAGGAATGTGATATCCCCCAAGAAACTGATCAGAGAAATTCGCCACGACGACTATGCGAGAACCTTCCTCATTCCATCGGCTATAGGCTAATACCTTGGCTTCTGGATTTTCATGGATGAAGTCAATGTTTGCCGTGTAGAGGGCATGATTGCTTTTACGAAGATGAATCATGCCTTTGCAAAAGTCAAATAGACCGCGATTTAGGTCATGACCTAGTAGTGTCCAATCGATTTTTGCTTGCTCTTGGGTTTTGTACTTATACTCGCCAAACTCTTCACCCATCCATAGCAGAGGCACTCCGACGGCGGTCATAGTGATCACGGCCCCCAACCTTCTGCGCTTAAATGCTTCCTCATCCAAAATACCGCGCTCGCCTAACTCTGCCAAAACATGATTATGGTCATGATTGGTCAGGTAATTGACAACATTGGTAGCCCCCATGAACCCTTGGCGCTTGCAATCAATCACATCCTTAAGGCGTTCTATATCAAACGTGTCACCGCAGATATGTTCAAGAACGCAGTGATAGAAACTATCGTGCCAGCAGCCATCCATTGGCCCATCTGCATTTGTGATGCTAGAGGTTTCAGGAATGTGTTCAGCAACGCAGTAAAAAGGCTTCATACTAGCCGTTTTTTTTGCTTCTTGAACAATCCAGTGCATGAAATCGTAGTTAGCAATTTGCCGCGCCGCGTCGAAGCGAATGCCGTCAATATGATACTCTCCAACCCAAAAGCGAGCTTGGTCACCCATAAACTTGCGTGCTGGGTAAGTATCTAGGTTTTCGTCGTAAAATTCGTAGTTAAACTCTGGTCCCCAGTTATTCTCAGGGTCACGCGGGGAGTGGTGATACCAGTAATCATGGTCAATCTGCGTCAGAGGACTTTCTGCTTCTGAGTGGTTATAAATTCCGTCCATAATGACGCGAATTCCACGAGCATGACACTCATCAATCAGGTGCTTCAACTCGTCTGTCGTGCCATAGCTGGATTCTGTAGCGAAAAAGTAGCGCGGATTATAGCCCCAGCTGTGGTCGCCTGGATACTCTTTGACTGGCATCAATTCGATCGCATTTACCCCCAAGTCAGCTAGGTAATCTAATTTTTCAACAACGTGTTCGTATTTGCCTCTTACGTAGCGGTCAGCCTCACCCCCGGAGAAGTCGCCAACGTGTACTTCGTAGATTACTAATTCATGATCAGCAGGTAATGGTTTGTCGTCGTGCTTCCAAACGTAGGTATCGACGATGCGTTCGCCATCTTTAATCCGCACATTGCCGTTTTGGGTGGTGTCATCAATATCTGTGGCGTAGGGATCAACGACTTCTACCCATTGGTCGGCTTCAAAGAACCACGATTTAGATTGGACGCGGAATTTATACTGATGAACTCCATCCTCAAGCTCAACTTTAATCCGAAAATAACCATCTTCCCCTTTCTCCATTGGGATTTCTTCCCAATTTGAGAAAGACCCAATTAATGCAGCCCCCTTGTTGTAGGGAGCAAATAACTGAAATTCAATTGCACTTGCCATAGGACTCCTGGCTTAAAGAAGTTAAAGAAGTTGAAGGGATAGGGGTATTTTCCCGTATTCAACCCTTGGAGAGATCGCCCGTAAGAAATAAATCCCTCTTTTTGAAGATGATTTTTGAGGAATAGACCTTACGTTTCATCCTTTGGCATGAAATGTAGAAACAATTTATGATTAAGCTAAAGCTGTACTAGGTTGGAGAGAAGTACAAAAAGTGAGCGATCGATTCCGGTAGAATAGCGCCACTATGCTGAATATCCTCAAAGTCAACCCCATTCAGCGTTACGTCACTCAGATCTACCTCAGTTAGATCCGCCTTTCTCAAAATTGTCCAGGTTAAGTTGGCTTGCTCTAGAGATGCTCTTGCTAGATTCGCTCCTGTTAAGTCTGCTCCTTTTAGATTTACACGATGCAGATGAGCATCACTCAAATCAGCAGCTATCAAGTTAGCCCCTTCTAAGTTAGCTCCACTCAATTTTGCTCCCCTTAGGTTAACTCCCTCTAAATCAACGCCACCTAAGTCTAATTCCTTCAAAAAGGCTTTACTCAAGTTAACACCATTTAAAGAAGAACCATAGAGCTTCGCACCACTTAGTCTCGCTTCCGATAAATTAGCCCAGTTGAAGTTAACACCACTAAGGTTTGCGTCTCGGAGATTACTCCTTTGTAAATTCGCTCCACAGAGATTTGCCCCCCAGAGGTTAGCACGTCTAAGATTTGCGCCGCTAAAATTTGCACCGCTCAGTTTTGCTCTTGGTAGCTTTGACTTTACCAAAAAGGCTCCACTGAAATTTGCTTTAGTCAGTTCTGCTTCTACGAGTTTTGCTTCGTTCATTTTGGCAAAGCTCAGATTTGCCCAGTTCATCTGAGCGCCACTCAGATCTGTCTTAATTAAAAAAGCTCGACTAAAATTGACACCTCTCAGGTTAGCCCCTGTCAAGTTAACTCCGATTAGAGTGATTCCTCCTAAATCTGCACCGCACAACTCAGCTCCAGCAAAATCTCTATATCCTTGCTCATACAGCCTGAGAAGATGCCTCACTTCCATAGCCTATCGCTCCGATGCTATTCGTTTACTAGAATGATTCAAAATACTTTAGTTACTAACTATAATTAGCTCATTAATTATCATTCATGGCTACTTTCTTAAATGTAAATTTAATTTCATAAAAGTTTATTTAACTTTTGAACTCCTAAAGTTTGACTCTACAGGTTTTTCAATCGTATCAACTCAACTCAGTTCTGTTAGAGAAGCGCAATGAATATTTTCTAAACTTAGATTAAGTTATACCAACTGGGTAAATGAATGTCATATATCAAATCGGTAATTAGTAATTGATTGAGGGGCGGGTTTAACCTAGGTATCTGCTTTCCACAAATCAATTGGATAAACCCGCCCTTACGAAATGTGACTTATCTTGATAAATATTCTTACTAGGAAGCAGAAGCTCTTCCTTGAGAACCTCAAATAGTTCTGACAATAAGAAGGCAACTAAATACGTAGAACGACTACACTTTTTGCGTATAGTCGCCAACCGTTAAACTCCTTTTTAATAACTCAGCCCCTAACCAACTACTCTTAACTCTGCGGTTGAGTTGGTAATAGGGAGTAAACCTGACCATCAATTAACAGTCGAGTAATTCCTTTGGCTTGTAAATGGGAGCGAGTCTTCTGAAGCATCCGACCATCAGGAACTTTTATCACTCGTTGGGAACGGTTAGAAAAACGTCGTGCCACTCTGTGATTGTCAAATACTGGCAGCGTTCTTTCCTGAATTTCCTCGATAGGAATTCGACCTAAGTCACCAAATTCCTTAAGAGGTCGAGCAATCAACTCAGCGGCGCGATCTACAACGAGATAGCAAGTTTTGGGAAGGGACGCTTCAGACAGGGGTAAAACTTGAACGTTAGCACCCCTTTGTACACCAGAGGTTCCGATGGGGCCTTGTCTCCCAGTATCTGCTGCCTCATCTGCCCAATCGTCATCTAAATCATCATCTAAATCCTCATCCTCATCGTCCAAATCAATCAAATCTTCATCTAGCAACTCTTCTAGGCTGCTAGTTTCTGACGGCTCAATTTCATCAAATGGCTCATCCAGCTCATCCAAGCCGCTCTCCTCGACCGGGGTAGTAACGTCTAGTTGCAACTCAGTCTGTATAGCCTTTTGCTCAGTAACGGGTTTAGCTACCACTGAGGAACGACGGCGTCGCCACCGCTGATCGGTAGAAGTTGACTCTGAGTTATCAGTCTGAGCTTCTACTGGTGGTTCTACTGGCGGATTGATGGTTTGAAGGTCAAATACTGATTGAGTCTCGGACTCTAGGGAGGGTAACTCAGTAATTTCTGGAGTTGGAGAAGATAGAGTGTTTGGGGTACGATTTGAACGCTTTTGCTGAATAAGTGCCTCGTACTCAGACTCCATCAAACTGCTTTTAAGAATGCGGCTAATGGTCGAGTTACTGACGCCATAACGGCTCGCCAGGGTGGAGGTCGTCTCTTCCAGCTGTCGATACAGGCTCAATATATCGCTTTTATCAGCATCAGACAGTTTTCTTGGACTCATGGCTTACCTTAAGCCCGCTTCCTGCCACCACGGCGGGAGCGGCTTGACACGTCGTATTCAAGGGCAGCTCCAATGGCAAATAATACACCACTGAAAACATAAAAGACTTCTAGTAACCCTCCACTTTCGTATTGTACCTCGGCAGTCGCTGCATACTTAGTCCACATATCGGCAATGTAGAGAGAAATCGTTGCCGCAGCAATCATCCGCCAAGACTGAGCCAAACGTCCGCCCCAAAATGCTAACAGGAGCGTAGAGGCAATAATCAGGAGAAAGACATCACCAACGATGTAGGTGAGATTGACGGGTGTAGCTAGTGGAGCAAGTGCATCTCCAACTGCGATCGCCCAAGCGGGTGCATCCTTGTTATCACTTTCGTCTAGTGCAGATGCCGTTGTGTCCTTGGACGAATTGCCTTCGATGGCGGGTGCTTTTCGCCCAGTAGATGCTTTTGCCGCCGTTACAGAGGCTGCCTTCTCAGTTGTACCAGGCGTAGCAGCCACATCGGCTTTTTCTGAAGCATCGGGTGTTTTGAGATAAAGCAAGACAGCTAAGGCAATACCCACTAACGCAATTATTGCCACCGTCACCCATTGCCAAGTTTCTAAGTTTAAGCGTCGGGGAAGCACCGCTAATACCATCCCCCAGCCAACAAATCCATAGACAATCAAGTAAAAGAAATCTGCGGGTGACACATTTGGGTTCAGCCCTAGATATAGCTCCCACCAACCAAATAGCAAGTTCCCGATAAAGAAAGCGCTCATTCCCAGACCAATTCCTAGCCAGACGTTACTGCCGCTAGCAATTTGAGGGCTACGCCAATTTCTGTAACACAGTAAAGCTGCGCTTAAAAAGGGTATACATTCTAGAATGTAGGTGCCAATGCTGTACCACAGTGGACTTTCTTCTCCAGGGGCAGTAATACTAAAGAGCAGAAAAAATAATAATGATATTACTGCCCAAGCAATTCCCGCATAGACAACATTCTGACCCGTTAGGAGGGATTGAGTTCCCGATGACTTTTCTACAGAGCTGCTCATAAGACTTCAACAGATTACTGATAATGGAAATCACAAAAAGCCGATGTTGTAGAAATTATCGGCTGAGGAACTAGCAAAAGCCTCTGTGTAGCCAGCAACGGCAAATTTATTTAACCTTTCTTCTAGATTATCTCCAAAGTTTACCAAGAGGAGATGATTGTAGCCACTCCATAAACTGAGCTTGCTCAGTCGCTGGCATATCTTGCAATATATCGCTTACACCCTCAGCAAAGTTAGTATTGCCAAAATATTCTTTACCGAGGCGATGAAGTTCCTGCAAGAGCGTGACGAGATACTGTTCTTCCCAAGAAGGAATTTGCAGGGTAGTCAGAGGGTCGATTGTCAGCAAGTTGTGTACGGCTTCCGGTGAATCAGCTTGAGGAAAGTGCCACTTGCGAAATATGTTTGCGATCTCTTTCTGGAACAATCCAGCTTGTCTAGCTCCCAACAGATCTTCAACATCTATATAAACCGTTTGCAGCAGTAAAAGACAGGCTTGAGTGTACGGTACAACTTTGAAGTCAGGTCCGCCCTCAGCGCCTAGCTGCTCTAAACGGACTTTTCCCCAAACGCTGTAGCGGTCAGGTTCTTCTAGCAGAACGCAGACTTTGCCACGATTATCCGTGAGGTCTCGCCAGAAGGTTTTGGCTTCTTCTGCTTGTCTAGCACCAAAGACGCTGATCAAGCGAAAGGTTTGCCCCTGATAAGTGAGAATCGGGATTTGTTGCTCTCGCTTCGGGTGTTGAATACTTGATATTTCAACATCCTGCCTTTTCAAAATAAACATGACGCTGGCAAATGACTCGTGATCGGGCCGGGAGTGCTGTGGGGAAGAGCTGTAATCGCCCAAGCAAGTATTTCTCACCAGAATGCTTGTGCCTGGGTTTGACTGAGCCGCAATAGGCGCTTTGCGCTCTTGCCCTTAGGCTGATCGCCTTGAGTCGTACCACTTCGATACAAACACCTGATGATATTGGTTTATAGTGTACCTTGAGCGTCAAGCAGCTTGAGTCGGTCATTCTCAAAGAAGTAGGTGGAATCGAGCTTGGCTAGTGATGGCTTTTCCCCGATATAATGCTTGTTACCATCAGATCGCTCTTGATTGGAGAGCAATCCTCTGTTCTAAGTCTTGAGTTATTTTGTAGAGCAAGTGAATTTGTCCTTTCGATAAAAATGTTTAAGTGAGCGATCGCTCAAGTCATTTATGTGCTTGAGTTCTGTATTATAAACTTATGCTCTCGTAGCTCAGGGGATAGAGCAAGGGATTTCTAATCCCTTGGTCGTAGGTTCGAATCCTACCGAGGGCGTACTGAAGAACAACAAGATACAGATAA
>DATNQT010000557.1:0-9228 GCA_036703885.1 Candidatus Sericytochromatia bacterium | reverse complement strand
TGCATATTGTGAGTAACGATCACAATGCTGTATTGCTCTTTGAGTTCATGCATTAAGTCTTCAACTTTGAGCGTTGAAATCGGGTCGAGGGAGGCACAGGGTTCATCCATCAACACGACATCTGGATTAATTGCGATCGCTCGCGCAATACACAAGCGTTGCTGTTGTCCACCAGATAACGCCATACCGTTTTGCTTGAGCTTATCTTTAACTTCATCCCACAGTGCAGCTTGCTGTAAGGAGCGTTCTACCAACTCATCCAAATTACCTTTATAACCATTCACCCGCGCCCCATAGGCGATATTGTCATAAATCGATTTGGGAAAGGGATTCGGCTTTTGAAACACCATACCAACCCGCCGCCGTACTTCGACTGGATCGACATCTGGCGCGTAGAGGTCTTGATTGTAATAATAAACCTTACCGTCTACATGAAATCCATTGATTAAATCATTGAGGCGGTTAAAGCTTCTGAGTAACGTACTTTTACCACAACCCGAAGGCCCAATAAAGGCAGTTACGCGGTTTTTAGGAATCTGGAGATTGACACCCTTAACGGCTAAAAACTTCCCGTAGTAAATATCAAGGTTTTCTACCCGTAGGACGGTTTCCGTTTGTTCGGCAGTATGCCGATCTTGTCTGGCAGCTTGCTGATTGAAAGACATAATAATCTCACCAAATTTTTAAGTTTACATTTCACTAGAATTGGATAGTTTCTTCTATCTTTTATCTACAAAGTTATAAAAAACTTATCCTTATTTTGTAGATTTACCCACGTTTAGAATACCCTTCCTGGCTAAACCTTCCTCAATAAACGCTTTTACGAGTTGCCCAACGAGCGAGTATGCTGGTTAGTAAAATCATGACCACTAGGATTAAAGAAGCTGCCCAAGCTAGCTCATTTTGACCTTTGAAAGGAACTGTGGCAAAGTTGTAGATTAAAACAGAAAGGGTTGCAATCGGCTGATTCCATAGAGTTTGCGGCGACAACTTCGGCCAGAAAGGCGAAAAGAGAGCTGTGAAAATCAAAGGAGCTGTTTCTCCAGCTGCACGAGCGATAGCTAAAGTCACTCCTGTAATAATTGCGGGTATTGCAGCAGGTATCACGACCTTTAAGACCGTTTGATAGTTAGAAGCCCCTACTCCTACAGACGCCCATCGGATATCTTGCGGGACGATTTGCAATGCCTCATCAGTTGTTCGTACAATCGTCGGCAACATGAGTACGGCTAGTGCCACACCACCAGCTACTGCCGAAAACTTTCCCGTCACTGCCACAATCAATCCGTAAGCAAATATCCCTGCAATGATTGAAGGGACGCCACTGAGGACGTTTGTAGCAAAGCGAATCCAGTAAGCCGTCTTGCCCTTGCTGAACTCTGATAAATAAACCGCTGCCAAGACCCCAAATGGAACACTAATCAGCGTGGCAATTCCTACAGTTATCACCGTGCCAAGAATTGCATTTCCTAATCCGCCTCCCTTCAAGCCTGGAGGGGGAGGTAGCTTGGTAAATAAGTCTAAGCTCAGACGACTAGCACCCTGGCTGATGACATAAATCAGTACCGCAAATAAGGGTATAAGGGCAATTAGTAGACAGGCTCCCGCTAAGATTGTCATGACAATCCCGAATAGCGATCGCGGGCTACTGTAAGAGTGAGTCATCCCGTTGGTGGGGGAACCAAAAGAGGATTGATCGTGAGCACTAGTTGACATAAAGGAATCTACAAGAGAACAGCAGGCTTTTTCTAAGGGTTAGAACTTCTTCACTTGGCGAACAATCAATTCGGCAAAGACGTTAACAATCAACGTTAAGGCGAATAGAACTAGCCCTGCATACATCAAAGCCGCCACTTGCAAGCCTTTTGCTTCCGCAAATTGCAGGGCAAGCAGGGAAGCGATCGTCTGCGCGGGTGCTAGGAGTGAAGGACTAATTTGATTAGAAGCGCCAATTACTAGGGTGACAGCCATCGTTTCTCCCATCGCCCGACCCAGCGCCAACATGATTCCACCCACAATGCCGGAGAAAGCGGCTGGTATAAGCACCCTGAAAAGCGTTTCCCAGCGCGTTGCTCCTAATCCCAGCGATGCCTGCCGCAGATCAGGAGGCAGGGAAGCTAGGGAATCGCGAGAAATTGCCGTGATGATTGGCAAAATCATAATGGTTAAAATCACACCAGCAATCAACATTGAGCGATTGCCTGGAACTGTAGAAAACAGAGGTAACCAGCCAAAATTCTTGTGAAGTCCCTCGAATAGCGGCGCGAGGAAGGGCGCTAAGACAAAGATGCCCCACAGACCATACACAATACTGGGGATAGCTGCTAAAAGCTCCACCATGAAAACCATCGGTGTTCGGACTGACGGGGGCAGAAAATCTTCGCTCAAGAAGACTGCCGTTCCAACTCCCAGAGGTACTGCCAGCAACAACGCGATCGCTGAACTAACTAGCGTCCCATAGATGATGGGAAGTGCGCCATACTTTTCTCTTCCTTCAACTGGATTCCAGTCCCTGGAAAACAGAAATCCCAGACCATATTCCTGGATGGCAGGCATTGCCCGAATCGCAACCGTAATCGCGATGAATAGCAGAACACCAGCAATTGCTAGGGCTAGGAGGCGAGTTAGCCAAATAAACCCCCGGTCTAGTGCTTTTTCTGCACCAGACCGAGGTTGAATCCCCGATTGATCGTTCTGGACTTGTGTAGTCATGATGGACTTTACGGAACAGACCTATGCATTAAATAAAGTGGAAGCGAACATCAAGGAACTGTCAGCCCTAGCGTACTGTAACTTGAAAGCAATCCTTCAGTACTCGGTTAATATCGCTTCGTTGTGTTCAGGCATCATGCCCTACCTGCAAGCTATCAAGCGAGATTAAATGCCTCCAGTTCAGTTATTGACCAACGCTAATTTTGTAGTCTGGGCTAATTTGATCGGCAGCAGCGGCAACTTTTTCAACTACCGCTTTAGGGAGAGGAACGTACCCTAGCTCTCCAGTAATTTTCTGGCCGTCAGTTAAACCATACTCCACCATCGCTTCTATAGCTTTAGCTTTTTCTGGATCGGAAACTTTTTTGGGTACGAGCATCCAGGTGTAGGTCACGATGGGATAAGCTTCCGCTCCTTCTGGATCGGTAATGAAAGCTCGGAGATTGTCAGGCAATTTTACGGCTTCGAGGGTTTTTGACGCGGACTGGTCGGTGGGTACAACAAATTTGCCGTCTTTATTTTCTAAGGCTGCAAACTTCAGATTATTGTTCTTGGCATAGCCGTACTCGACATAACCAACGGCACCTTTAGTTTGCTGAATCTGGGCGGTAACACCTTCATTTCCCTTAGCACCAACACCTGCTGGCCATTGTACCGTCTTACCGTCTCCAACTTTAGTTTTCCATTCTGGACTGATGGTACTCAGATGCTTTGTGAAAACGCCTGTCGTCCCGCTACCATCGGAACGGTGTACTACGGTAATCGCTTGGTCTGGCAGTTTGACACCAGAGTTAGCTTTTGCGATCGCTGGGTCGTTCCAATTCTTGATTTTCCCTAGCAAGATATCGGTATAAACTTGCCGGGGTAGCTTCACTTCACCTGTAACCTCTGGGAGGTTGTAGGCAAGTACGATGCTACCTGCCGTCATTGGCAGCAAAGTAACTCCTTTATCCCCTACCTTGGCGATTTCGTCATCCTTCATGGCAGTATCACTAGCACCAAAGTCTACAGTGCCTTTTGTGAACTGCTCGACACCAGCACCACTACCCACTGACTGATAATTAATCTGAACTTTAGGGTGTTTCTGATTAAAATCTTGAAACCAACGCTGATACAGGGGGGCGGGGAACGATGCGCCAGCACCGACTAATTGTACGTCCTGCTTGAGCGCGAGTTTATCTGCTCCAGCATTGTTACCAGCAGCAGGGGAAGAGCCACCACTGCCACTAGAAGCGGTTTGATCTGAGCCTTGCTGTCCACCGCAAGCGGCTAAACTGACAGTCAACGCAACGACAGAAATCGAAGCGGCTAAACGAGTTGGTTTGGTTAAATCTATCCGAAAAAGCATCGCTATCTCTATTTTAGTATCGGGTGAGTCTATAAAAGGATAGCGAGTGGAAGTAAAGAGAAGATTAACAAACCGAAAATGCTCCCCCTAATCTGAGGGAAAAACAAAAGTTCTTCTTTAACTCAGATTGGAGAGAGAAATTGCTTGATTAAATTTTGGGTGACTTCAACCTAAAAATAGCAGAATTCATACTAAAATAACACTGCTTTTATCTCTATCTGAAGAAGTAAAATTTTTGAAGTCTAAAAAAAATTATATCATAAAAGTCTAAAAGTAAATCTTATGATTGAAAACTAAGGTTCGTTACCAGAGAGCAAGCAACAACGGTCTTAAAGGTGATGATAATCTAGTCAGATGTGAAATACATCACGAAATGCAATTAGAGGGTTAAGCGTGGTTCAAGCCCCATTATCAACGTCCTGCAATCCATTGAGCGCAGATTCCCCAAGTGAGTCTACAACACTATTGCGAGAATGGCTCAATCAGCTCGCCGAACGGATCATTGCAGGCGATCGCCTTAATCGAGAGGAAGCCCTAGCACTGACTCAGATTGAAGGTCAGGACAATATTTTGCTGCTAGGCGAAGCCGCTGACAAAGTACGACAAGCTTGCTGTGGTAATACGGTAGATCTGTGCAGCATCGTTAACATCAAATCGGGCAACTGCTCAGAAAACTGTGGTTTTTGTGCCCAGTCAGCTCACCATCCGGGTCAAGAGTCACCCATCTACGGGATCAAGTCCAATGAAGAAATTCTCGCTCAGGCAAAGGCAGCCGAGTCAGCAGGAGCAAGACGCTTTTGCTTAGTGAGTCAAGGTCGTGGTCCCAAGTATAGCAGCCCCAAATCCACAGAATTTGCCCAAATTTTGCAGACGGTACGGCAGATTATTGCTGAAACCGGGATTAAGCCATGCTGCGCCCTAGGAGAGGTGAGTGCAGAACAGGCGCAAGCCCTAAAAGACGCCGGAGTGACGCGCTACAACCACAATTTGGAAGCGTCAGAGAACTTTTTTCCAGAAATCGTGACAACTCATAGCTGGCGCGATCGCGTTCAAACCATCAAGAATTTGAAAGCAGTCGGAATCCAGGCTTGTACGGGCGGTATTGTGGGCATGGGTGAAAGCTGGGAAGATCGCGTCGATCTTGCCTTAGCGCTGCGGGAACTGGAAGTGGAATCAGTGCCATTAAACCTGCTCAACCCTAGAGTGGGAACTCCCTTGGGCGAACGTTCAAAACTAGATGCTTATGAGGCACTAAAGGCGATCGCGATTTTCCGCCTCATCCTACCCAAGCAAATCCTTCGTTATGCCGGAGGACGAGAAGCCGTCATGGGTGAACTCCAAGCCCTAGGGCTAAAATCGGGGATGAATGCCATGCTCATCGGACACTACCTCACCACAATGGGACAACCACCAGAACAAGACCATGCCATGCTTGAATCCTTAGGATTAATCGGTGGCGAGGCACCCATTCCCGGAGAGTATCAGTCTTCTCAGGTATGAAGTGATAGGAAATGACCAGAAATAGGGGGTGACAGTTTTTCTTTCTATCTCCCCCTCATATATGATTGTCTTTTCCCTTTACCTTTTGGCTCTGTCCTCTAATTGACTGTGTCTGCTCCCAATGAATTTCTCTGGGCATTTATTGGCTTACTGCTAACAATCGGTTGCACTTTTCTGGAAGCCTTTGTTACTAATCCGCCCTGGGATTGGTCTGGTCAAGGTATTCATACCGTATCTCTCGGCGTTACCTTTCAAATCGGCGCGGTGCTACTTACGGCTTGTTTAGGCGGAAGAAATGCTGGTGCCCTCGCTCAAATTGCTTATGTTGTTTTGGGTTTGAACCTTCCAGTCTTTACCCAAGGCGGCGGTATCAGTTATTTAAAAGAGCCAACCTTCGGCTACTTACTGGGGTTTATTGCGGGTGCATGGGTTTGCGGTTTGCTAGCATTTCGGATGCGCCCGCGAGTCGAATCTTTAGCATTTAGCTGCATCTGTGGTTTACTAACTATCCACTTCTACGGTGTAGGCTATTTGATTATTTTCCACACTTTCAGCTTGGGTGTTGTGGGAGGATTGCCTTTAATCCCGGCAATCCTGAAATACACTATCTATGCTCTACCAGGACAACTGGTGGTAGTTTGTGCAGTTACAGTGTTAGCTTTTGCCCTACGACAACTAATGTTTTATTAGCCTTGTGTTGTTTGTTGTTTGTTGGAAAGCTTATAACCAACAACCATTAACTAACAACCAATAATCAATTATCAATTACCATGCGTCTGAAAAACCGCTTCTTCTGGGTTGCTGCCATTGTTAGCTTGATTCTGGATCAGCTGAGTAAATATTTAGTGGTGCAGAATTTTAGGCTGGGTCAAAGTCTACCCTTATTGCCGGGTGTCTTTCACTTTACCTATGTGACGAACACTGGCGCAGCTTTTAGTCTCTTTCAGGGAGGCGCTTGGTTGCGCTGGCTGTCTTTATTCGTGAGCCTTGGTTTAATTGCATTCGCATGGTTTGGACCAAGGCTCAATAGAGTTGAGCAGTTAGGTTACGGCTTCATCTTAGGAGGAGCTTTAGGTAATGGGATTGACCGATTTGTCTCAGGTTCGGTTGTAGATTTTCTAGATTTCCGCCTGATAAAATTCCCCATTTTCAATCTTGCAGATACGTTTATTAACGTTGGCATCATCTGCTTACTGATTGCTAGCTTTGTGCAGATACCCCCAGCCTCAGAGTCCCGCCGTCTTTAGAGTTTTGGTTATTGGTTGTTTGGGCAGGACAACCCATTTGAGATAACTACTACAACAGAGCTATTCGCCCTAAGTAACCAGTCCTTAAACCAATGATCAATAACCAATGACCAATTATGCCGATTCGGGTTTGAGTAACCAAGAAGGATGTACCAGCAGTTCAGCAGTAGAGCGTTTCTCTACCATCTCTCGTGTAACCGTACAGCGAGTGACATCTTTGCGAGAGGGCAACTCATACATAACATCTAGCATCAATTCCTCTAAGATGCCGCGTAGCGCTCTAGCTCCGGTTTTGCGCCGAAAGGCCTCTTGAGCGATCGCTCTTAAAGCATCGGGCTGAAACTCCAAGCGCACATTGTCCATCTTGAGCAATTTTTGGTACTGCTTTACTAGAGCATTCCGAGGCTGTGTCAATATCGCCATTAGTGCCTCTTCATCCAGCGCATCCACAGCCGTAATAACTGGCAGTCGTCCAATCAATTCTGGGATGATGCCGAATTTTACTAAATCTTCTGGCTCTAGGTGTTTAAACAGTTCTGTTGTTGAGTGTTGCGAGAGCGAAGTGCTGCTGCCAGCAGAGCGCGTTAGGGAAGTTGTTCCTCCGGAACTAACGTCTTCCCCTTGTTGAAGAAAGCCTATCGATTTTTTACCCGTGCGTTGCTCTACAACTTTTTCTAAACCGACAAAAGCACCGCCGCAGATGAAGAGAATATTGCTGGTATCCAGTTGAATACACTCTTGATAGGGATGCTTGCGCCCACCTTGAGGCGGCACATTTACCACCGTCCCTTCTAAAATTTTCAGGAGAGCTTGCTGAACGCCCTCACCGGAAACATCCCGCGTAATTGAGGGATTTTCGCTTTTCCGGGCAATCTTGTCAATTTCGTCAATATAAATAATGCCTTGTTCCGCCGCCTCAACATCAAAGTCTGCAACTTGTAGTAGTCGCAGTAAGATATTTTCTACGTCATCTCCCACATAACCCGCTTCAGTGAGCGTAGTAGCATCAGCAACAGCAAAGGGAACATCTAACTGAGTTGCGAGGGTTTGAGCCAAAAGGGTCTTGCCGCATCCTGTTGGACCAATCAGAAGGATGTTGGACTTTTGCAACTTCACGCTGTCATCGGGAGCATTTTTACCGCTATTACTTGGGTCAACACTAAGGCGTTTGTAATGGTTATAAACCGCAACGGAGAGGACTTTTTTTGCTTGGCTTTGACCGATGACATGATTGTCTAAAGCCTGCTTGATTTCGGTTGGCTTTTGTATTTGATTCCAAGCGCGATGAGTAGCGTGCGCTGGTTGCTTTTGGGGTTGCTCGGAAGTTAGAGGGGGCTGAATTGCCGTGTCATTCGAGGAGTTGAGCAGTTCCTCATCTAAAATCTCGTTACACAGTTCCACGCATTCATCACAGATGTATACGCCGGGACCAGCAATTAATTTGCGTACCTGCTCAGAGGATTTACCGCAAAAAGAACATCTTAGATAGGAGTCGTGTTTGGACATATTGAGGTTTTACTGATGGGGTAGTGAGTGATAGCCTGCTGGTCTGTAGGAGGTTTACTATATCGATGTCAACTAGACAGGGGACAAGAGTTTTGCCGCTTGAGTCAAAAATCAAAGGCTACCCCTTGTAATGGGGGCACGCTATCCCACTAATTATCTATACGGCGGCATAACTCGGCTAATCGGAGAAACACCATTAATACCATTCTAAGAACAATCTCAGCGTCCTTGGAGTAGCGGCAAACTCTTCACAGTTCTCAATAAAAAGTACTGAGATTTATTCTCAATTAAGGAACTTTCTTGCAAATGGGAGTGCGAATAACTATCATTGTCAACAACGAGTTTTTTTTGAGAGGGTTATCATGGCTCCCTACACAGCCGCTTCACTCAAAGCCGAACTCAATTCTAGGGGGTGGCGGTTGACGCCGCAAAGGGAAACGATTCTGCACGTTTTTCAAAACCTTCCCAGAGGAGACCATCTGAGTGCCGAAGAACTTCACGAGCTATTGGAACAGCGCGGGGAAGGAATTAGTCTGTCCACAATTTACCGAAGCGTTAAGTTAATGGCGCGGATGGGGATTTTACGGGAACTGGAGTTGGCAGAAGGACATAAACACTATGAACTCAATCAGCCTTTCCCGCATCATCATCATCATCTAGTTTGTATTCAGTGCAACCGAACAATTGAATTTAAGAATGACTCGATTTTGAAACAAGGTATGAAGCAGGTAGAAAAGGTGGGTTTCCAACTGATTGACTGTCAGTTGACAATCCATACTATCTGTCCGGAAGCCCTACGGATGGGATGGCCTTCTTCCCTGCCGAGTAATTGGTGCTGTTCGAGAGCGATCGCAAGTACCCATTAGTTTATAGCAAAAGGCAGAGGGCAGAAGGCTTTTATGCAGAAGGGAAAAA
>DATNQT010000556.1:0-5618 GCA_036703885.1 Candidatus Sericytochromatia bacterium | reverse complement strand
GTAATGCAGGAGGCAGTAGACAAGTTTCACAATCCTGCTGAGGGAGTGAATATGCTCGTTGCACCAACGGGAATTCAGTTATGTTCGGATGCCTTGTTTGCAGGGTGTATAGAATTAAGCGATCGCTATAATCTTTGTCGTCATACTCACTTACTAGAAACCAAAGCACAACAAAAACTTGCTCAAGAAAAGTACGGTTGTACTGGTACCGAACACTTGAAGCGCATTGGTTTCTTAAGTTCCCGTACTTCTCTGGCTCACTGTATCTGGTTGAGTGATGAAGATATCGCTATTTTGGCAGAAATGCAATCAACTGTCGTTCACAATCCCCTCAGCAACTTACGGCTAGGTAGCGGTATTGCGCCAATTTTGAAATATCGTCATGCCGGAGTAAATGTTGCCTTTGGTTGTGATGGTGCAGCTAGTAATGACTCTCAGGATTTACTAGAAGCAATTAAGATGGGTTCGATTTTGCATAACATTACTGACATGGACTATCACCACTGGATTACACCACGCGAGTCGGTAGAAATGGCATCTTTAGGTGGTGCGACAGGATTGAATCTGGCGGATGAACTAGGTTCGCTGACTGTGGGTAAAAAAGCTGATTTGGTACTTTACGATCTTACCAATCTTTCATTATTGCCCCGCACTGATCCAATCGGCTTACTCATTCTTGGGCGTCCAACTAATGCCGTTGATAGTGTTTGGGTAAATGGCAAGCAAGTAGTTGCGGATGGTAAGGTGACAACAATTGATGTTGATGTTTTAAGGCAGGGCTTATTTGAACATTCAGAGTGGGATACAAACCGCCAGTCTCATACCCTGAGTCAAATCGAAGCCCATTATCGTCATGTGATGGGATTAGCGGAGCAATTGACTAAGAGTTACTCGTAGAGTTGATCAGCTTGGGGAGATTAGGTTCACTTCGTAGCAACCAATTCCCTTGTTATAGCAAAGTCAGACTTACGTAAATTTATCTTTGAACCGATCTGTAGGGGCGAGACATACCCATTGGTGTCAACTTAACGTTAGCTTGGCGGTTAAAACCGCAGCTACATAAACAAAACCCGCCTACGCGGGTTTCAGAAACCTTGATTTTCCGTTAGTCCGCGTAGGCGGACTTGGTTTTTATAGCCGCGATTTCCAATCGCCTGGGCTTAAGTTGACACCGATGGGCATACCTCGCCCCTACCATGTTCGCGTTTGTGCGTAAGTCCTAAAAGTGCTACGTGCTGAGTGCAGATACCAAGGGAAAGCCAGTTTTAATTTAACTGAATACTCATCCCTTCCCGTGCAAGGAAAGCCCCATCAAAGGTATCTTGCACTTCTATCTCAATCCGATCTAGGAAATCATCGTTGTGATTCGGTTCGTGATGAAAGATTGCAAGCTGTTTTGCACCCGCTTCTTTGGCTACTCTTACCCCTTCTTGCCAGGTTGAGTGTCCCCAACCTACCTTTGGAGACTTAGGGCTATGGTATTCTTCATCGGTATACATCGCATCGTAAATAATCACATCGGCATCGCGCCCTAGATGTAGCACATTTTCATCGATGCGATCGGGAAAATGTTCGGTATCGGTGCAGTAGAAAACCGAATGTCCGTTCCAACTGACTCGATATCCCATTGCGCCATTGGGATGATTGAGATTACCCGTTTCAATAGTAATATCGTCTAACATCATCGTATCGCCACAGACTAAGTCGTAGAACTTTAAATTTGCCTGTATTTCTTTAACGGGGACGGGAGAATTTGTGTGCAAAACGCGATCGCAAAAATGCTTCTCCATCGCTGCCCCTTCTGGTGCTGCTCCATGAATATGCAACGTGTTACCTTCAACAAAGACTGGGGTAAAAAATGGCACACCCTGAATGTGATCCCAGTGATAGTGAGTAAAAAACCAATACGCTTCGATTGGCTGCTGTGGCTGTAAACTTTTACCCAGCATCCGCAAACCCGTGCCGCCATCGAAAATTAGGCGTTTTCCGCCAACCCGCATCTCGACACAGGATGTATTACCGCCGTAGCGTACTGTCTCTTTCCCAGGGGAGGGAACACTACCACGGACTCCCCAGAATTGGACACTAAACTCAGAGGAAAGATTCGTTTCCATTTCGTGATAATTTAAGGCTGTAATGTACCGCATTGACCCTGATGACGCAGCAAGTGATCGCACAAAACCAAAGCGACCATTGCTTCTACCATAGGCACGGCTCTAGGTAATACGCAAGGGTCGTGACGCCCTTTGGCGGCTAATATTGTTTCAACGCCTGTGCGTGTTACAGTACGCTGTTCTTTTCGTATGGTAGCAGTCGGTTTAAACGCTACACGCAAAATAATCTGTTCGCCGTTACTAATGCCACCCTGAATGCCACCCGAACGGTTAGTTACGGTGCGAACTGCACCCATTTCGTCGGTATAAAATTCGTCGTTGTGTTCGCTGCCAGTTAGCAGGGTTCCTGCAAAACCAGAGCCAATTTCAAAGCCTTTACTTGCTGGTAGAGACATTACCCCTTTTGCTAGATCGGCTTCCAGTTTATCAAATACTGGCTCACCCAGCCCCTTAGGCATATTCCGGGCAACGCATTCCACAACACCACCAATTGAATCACCGCTACGCCCGATCTGCTCAATTCGTTCGATCATGCGTTCTGCACATTCAGCATCAGGACAACGGACGATGTTACTTTCTACTTGTTCCAGGGTAACGGTGTCAGGGTCAACAATACCTTCTAAATCTTTAATTCGCTTAACATAGCCAACGATTTCGACACCCGCCACTTGTTTAAGGATTTTTTTAGCGATCGCACCTGCTGCCACTCTCCCTATTGTCTCACGCGCCGAAGAGCGTCCCCCACCCTGCCAGTTACGAATACCGTATTTGGCATCATAGGTGGCATCGGCGTGGGAAGGGCGATAGGTTTGAGACATCTCATCATAATCTTGAGGACGAGTATCTTTATTACGGACTAAGATAGCGATCGGCGTTCCTAGGGTTTTCCCTTCAAACACCCCAGAGAGGATTTCGCACGTATCAGCTTCTTTACGGGGTGTCGTAATCTTACTCTGACCCGGACGCCGCCTATCTAATTCCAGTTGGATTTCTTCAGCCGAAATTTCCAGACGCGGCGGACAACCATCAATAACGACACCAACGCCTCCGCCGTGGGATTCACCAAAGGTCGTGACGCGAAATAGATGCCCGAACGTGTTGCCCATATTACCTAAGAGGGATATCTAGAAACTCTGATTTTAACAGTCCTGATCGCGATCGAGGAGTAGGGCGATCTAGTTGGTTATTTGCCGCCGCACAGGAGACATGAGGTTACAGGAGGATATATCTTATTCTTACTCCGATTGTGGTCTTTCCCCAAACTATGGATACACTTACTTACTTTCATTTAGCTGCAACTTATGAAGCTTCTGCGAACCTTGAATCAGAAGTTACCCCTAATTACACATTATTTTTCGAGGAGCTAAACTGGGCAAACTGCCGGAATAGAGCTTCGATGTCATTGCTCTTATTTGCCATGACTCTGTTCGCTGTTAGTTTGGCTAGCCCTACTCTAGCACTGGAGAAAGGAAATACTGGTTCTCAAGTGACTTCCCTCCAGAACAAGTTACAAGCTGCTGGATACTTTAATGGACCAGTCACTGGATATTACGGCAATTTGACACAAGAGGCTGTGATTAACTTCCAGAAAGCCAACGGGTTAAGTCCCAACGGTATGGCTGACGATGCAACCCTTCAAGCCCTCGAATCGAGTTCGGAATCAACACCCTCTCAACCCAGCACCTCACCTTTTGGGTTCGCTGATGATTCTCAAGTATTGCCTAGCCCGAAAGAGGTACTAGAGAAAGGAAATAGGAGTCCTCAAGTTACCTCCCTCCAGAAGAACCTGCAAGCTGCTGGATACTTTGATGGACCTATCACCGGATATTACGGCAATTTGACGCAAGAGGCTGTAATTAACTTCCAGAAAGCCAAAGGATTAACTGCCAATGGCATTGCTGACGATGCAACCCTTCAAGCCCTCGAATCAAATTCAGGAACACCAACTCCCTCCCAACCTGCCACTCCAGAGAAAGTAGTCACTGATGACCCTAAAGTATCGCGTCGTTCTACTCTGGCGCTACAGAAAGGAAACAGGAGTCCTCAAGTTACCTCTCTTCAGAAGAAGCTGCAATCTGCGGGATACTTTGATGGACCTATCACCGGATATTACGGCAGTTTGACTCAAGAGGCTGTAATTAACTTCCAGAAAGCCAAAGGATTAACGGCTAATGGCATTGCTGACGAAGAAACGCTTCAAGCCCTCGAATCGAGTTCAGTAACACCAACACCCTCTGAAAAATCCACATCACCTTCTGGGTTTACTAATAATTCTAAAGTAGAAAATCGGGGTAATCTAGACACTCCCCAAAAAACATCTCCTTCTATACAAAAAGCTCCCCAACAAATATCTCCTTCTACTGATAACGACACCCAGAAAACATCTCCTTCCGTACAAAAGACTCCTCAAGCTACATCTCCTTCTACTGATAACGACACCCAGAAAACATCCCCTTCTGTACAAAAGACTCCTCAATCCACATCTCCTTCTACTGATAACGACACCCAGAAAACATCCCCTTCCGAACAAAAGACTTCTCAAAAAACACCTTCCCCCCTTCAAAACAAACCCCAAAAAACATCTCCTCTTCCTCAAGGTGAGATGAAGCTAAAACAAACAATTTCCGGCAATATTTCCCCCAAATCAGTGGTTCATTCGGGTACGGGTTTGTTCTTTGCCCAAAACATGATGTACACTCACACGATAACGGTTTATGACCGAAATCATAATTTAGTAAAAACTATCCCAGATGCCGTAAATTTAACGAAATACGGATATTCAAAGTTTGAGGGGAATTATAAAGGCGCTCCAGTTGAAGCCAGTTTCTCCCATAATGGTAAGTATGCCTGGGTATCCAATTACCAGATGTATGGTTCCGGGTTTAACAACCCTGGCAGTGATGAATGCAGTCCATCTCAAAAGACTGATAAGAGTTTTTTGTATCGGATTAATACAGAAAACCTCAAGATTGAAAAAGTAGTTCAAGTAGGTTCTGTCCCTAAATATGTAGAAGCTTCACCTGATAACCGCCTAGTGCTGGTTAGCAATTGGTGTAGTTGGGATTTGAGTGTAGTGGATACTGAGAAAAATAAGGAAATTAAACGGATTCAACTAGGTCGATATCCGCGTGGGATTGTAGTAGATGCAAACTCAGATAAGGCTTATGTTGCCGTAATGGGTTCTTCTGATATTGCTACCGTAGATCTCAATAATTTTTCGGTAGGATGGCTGAATAATATTGGTCATTCACCTCGGCATTTGAATATAGACCCGGCAGGTAAATATCTCTACGCTACTTTAAATGGTGAAGGAACGGTTGCGAAAGTTGAGTTACCTACAGGTAAGGTGCTGAATAAAGTTATCACTGGTAGTGCGCCGCGCAGTATGGTGATATCAGATGATGGTCAACGGCTGTATGTTGTTAACTACAACTCGAATACAGTTAGTAAAGTGCGTACCAGTGACATGAAAGTCTTACAAAGCGTTAATGTTAATGATGCTCC
>DATNQT010000555.1:0-3564 GCA_036703885.1 Candidatus Sericytochromatia bacterium | reverse complement strand
CTTTTGCCATTTCCACCGCGCCTTGATGGTGAGGGGTCATCGCATCAATGAACCGCAGTTCGTAGTCAGCATCAGCTGGCCCTAAATCCATTGCCATACTATGGTTCATGCCACTACCGTGCCCCATGTGCTGCTTGCCAGTCGCCTCTTTTGTTGGGGTATTTTGGGTCTGATTCGAGTTTTCAGGGGCACTAGAACAGGCGGTTAGAATCCCACTTGTTAAGGAGGCGATCGCAATAAGGCTAAACGCCAAAAATCCAGTTTTTAAAGAAATCGTTTGCATCAACTTTATAACCGTTTAAGACTTGCAGAACTTTCCTACTGCTATTGTGTACTCTCCAGTCCGATGGAGTGTCAACGGTAAGGTTCTGCGCTGGGTAGTAGGTGTTAGGTGTTGGGTGTTAGGTGTTAGGTATTAGGTGTTAGGTAGTAGATAGACTCACTGCTCCTTCCCAAACCTCAAACCTAAGCTGAATGGCACTGACTTAAAAGTGATCGTTCCTTGGAAAAACCCGGACTTGGGGGACGTTGCCCCCCAAACCCCCCAGTGGGGGACGGAGTGCCTCCCCCACACCCCCTGCACAAGGGTTGATTGGTGTGATGACTTTTCTTAAGTCAGTGACATTCAACCTAAGCTCGAAATCCTGCGTGTATCGCCTTGCTCTAGACTTGCCGTTATGACAACATCCTCGCCCCGCTCTGGATATACATTACCCGTATTTGCCTGTGCGGCAGCACTTGCCGCTCTACATTGGTTGCGCGAATCTCAACCGAGCGATGCTGTGTCAGTGGACTTACTTGAACCGCCTGAAACGGTGAAAATTGCGATCGCACAAGTTGCTGGGATTAGAAAGGACATGGCGCTAGCTGTCACGACGAGCAACCCTGGTGATAACCTTGACCTTACCCGCAATACCCCGATTTGGGCATTAGTAGAATGGGGAGAACCAAAGCAAACAGAACAGGTTCGTTTGCTGGGTGGTGAGGGAATTGGACGGCAACTGAATGCAGGAGGCAGGGCGGCAATCTATGCCTACGCTGAACGACTGTTGCAAGAAAACCTGAAGCGTCAACTGGCTGAGGGAGAGAAAATCATCGTAACAATTATCTTGCCGGAAGGGCGTCAGTTGGCACAACGCACCTCAAATGCTGCCTTTGGGGTTGTAGAAGGACTTTCCTTGCTAGGAACCACAGGCATTTCCCAACCCTTAAGTGCCCCTGGTCAATTGGAGGCTTTCCGCGAGGAATTACAGCACAAAGCTAGTCATTTTAACTGTTTGGTATTTTGTGTGGGGGAAAATGGTTTAGATTTGGCGCAACAGTTGGGTATTAATCCAGAGCAACTGGTTAAGACGGCGAATTGGCTCGGACCCTTGTTAGTCGAGGCAGGGTTGCAGCAAGTTCCAGCAATTTTGTTATTTGGCTACCACGGCAAGTTGATCAAACTGGCAGGAGGAATTTTTCATACTCACCACCACCTCGCTGACGGACGGCTGGAAATTTTAACCGCTCACTGTGCAGCTCTAGGTTTGCCGACGCCCCTTTTACAACAGGTGTTTGCCAGTCCAACCGTTGAAGCGGCGCTACAGTATCTCCGTAAATTAGATGGTATCGATGGGAGTAATTGGGTAAATCCGGTCTACAGTGCGATCGCTTCGGCAATTGATGCTCGCTCTCAAGACTACATCCGCAAGCACAGCGAACGAGATGTCCGCGTCGGTTCGGTGTTGTTTGATCGCGATCGTAAAATCATTATTAAAAGCGAAACAGGTGCCGCGCTATTATCACAATTATGCTAGCTTTGTAAAACTCTCGACAAGCTTAAACTATAAAAACCATCAGGTTTCCACCGAGCTATTAGTTGTTTGTTCTTGGTTATTTGTTGTTGGTCATAACTCAAATAACAAACAACAAACAACAAACAACCACCCTATTGGTATCACGGACACTATCAGTGACATTACAGACACAACAAGCATCTCACAATTATGTAGAGACGTTATCCCAAACGTCTCACGAAGAGCCGTTAAATCGCCAGATGATCGTCATTCTGGACTTTGGCTCTCAATACTCCGAGCTGATTGCCCGTCGCATCCGCGAAACGCAAGTTTATTCGGAGGTTCTTTCCTATCGCACTACTGCTGAACAACTGCGGCAGCTTAATCCTAAGGGAATTATCCTCTCCGGTGGACCCAGCTCTGTCTATGATGCAGGTGCCCCCTTATCCGACCCAGAGATTTGGGATCTGGGCATCCCCGTGCTAGGGGTTTGCTACGGAATGCAGTTGATGGTGCAACAACTCGGCGGAAATGTGGTAAGAGCGAAACGAGGAGAGTATGGTAAAGCCTCCCTAGTCATCGACGACCCCACCGACTTGCTGACCAATGTGGAAGACGGGTCTACGATGTGGATGAGCCACGGGGACTCTTGTGAGGCATTGCCAACGGGCTTTGAAATCCTGGCACATACCGAAAATACCCCTGGTGCGGCGATCGCACACCACCAACGGAAACTCTACGGCGTTCAGTTCCATCCTGAAGTAATACACTCCGTTTGCGGTCTTGCCCTAATTCGTAACTTTGTCTACCACATCTGCGACTGCGAACCGACTTGGACAACAGCAGCTTTTGTTGAGGAGTCAATTCGAGAAATCCGGGCAAGAGTTGGGGAGAAACGAGTATTATTGGCACTTTCAGGGGGTGTTGATTCGTCTACCCTTGCCTTCTTACTCCACAAGGCAATTGGCGACCAGCTCACTTGTATGTTCATCGACCAAGGCTTCATGAGGAAAGGGGAGCCTGAGGGGTTGGTGAAGCTATTTCAGGAGCAATTTCACATTCCGGTGGAATATGTCATGGCACGCGATCGCTTCCTGGCTCAAATCGATGGCATCACTGATCCCGAAGAAAAGCGCCGCCGCATTGGTCACGAATTTATTCGCGTCTTTGAAGAAGAGTCCAAACGCCTCGGTCCCTTTGATTATCTCGCTCAAGGCACGCTCTATCCCGACGTGATCGAATCCGCCGATACCAACGTCGATCCCAAAACAGGTGAGCGAGTTGCCGTGAAAATCAAGAGCCATCATAATGTCGGTGGTTTACCGAAAGACTTACGCTTCAAGCTCGTCGAACCCTTACGCAAACTCTTTAAAGATGAAGTCCGCAAAGTCGGTCGTTCCATTGGTTTACCAGAGGAAATCGTGCGGCGGCATCCCTTCCCAGGACCGGGACTCGCGATTCGCATTATCGGTGAAGTGACCGCAGAGCGGCTGAATATTCTACGGGATGCTGACTTTATCGTCCGCGATGAAATTCAGCAGCAGGGAATGTACCATGACTTCTGGCAAGCGTTTGCCGTCTTACTACCAGTACGGAGCGTCGGGGTTATGGGTGACCAACGTACCTATGCTTACCCTATCGTCTTGCGCTTAATTAATAGTGAGGATGGCATGACCGCTGATTGGTCGCGAGTGCCTTATGACTTGTTGGAAACTATCTCAAACCGGATTGTCAACGAAGTCAAGGGTGTTAATCGGGTAGTCTACGATATCACCTCCAAACCTCC
>DATNQT010000554.1:0-1942 GCA_036703885.1 Candidatus Sericytochromatia bacterium | reverse complement strand
AAAGTATCGGCAATTAAACAAGCAACTTGTGCTCCTGCACCTCCAAAACAACAAAGAACATATTGAGTGACATCATAACCCCTTTGTAGACTTATCTTTTTAATCGCGTTCGCCATATTCTCTACAGCGATCGCAATAAATCCAGCTGCTACTTGTTCGGGGGTACGGCTGTTTCCTGCGACAGCTTCAATCTCTTGAGCTAATTGTGTAAATTTCTGAATGACAATATCTTTATCTAAAGGTAAATTGCCATCTAATCCAAAGACAGGTGGAAAATATTGGGGGTGAATTTTGCCTAACATGACATTGGCATCAGTAACCGCCAAAAGCCCACCACGTCGGTAACAAGCAGGCCCAGGATTTGATCCAGCAGATTCAGGCCCAACACGATAACTAGAACCATCAAAAAATAGAATTGAACCGCCTCCAGCGGCAATGGTATTAATCGCTAATACAGGGACTCGCATCCGTGCCCCAGCAATCTCCGAATCGAGTTGTCGTTCATACTCTCCTTTAAAGTGGGCTACATCTGTACTTGTCCCTCCCATGTCAAAGGTAATGACCAACTCGAAACCTGCTCTCTTGCTGGTTTGTACTGCGCCGACAATGCCTCCAGCCGGACCACTCAAAATACTATCTTTTCCTTGAAATTGTTGAGCGGCGACTAAACCCCCGTCAGATTTCATAAACATTAATCTGACTCCAGGTAACTGACTGGCTACTTGGTTGACATAGCGACGAAGAATAGGAGTTAAATAAGCATCTACTACGGTTGTATCCCCTCGACTGACTAATTTCATTAAAGGACTAACTTGATGGGATACGGAGATTTGCGTAAATCCGATTTCGCGAGCAAGTTGGGCGACTTGTTGTTCGTGCTTGGGATAACGATAGCTGTGCATAAAAACAATGGCACAACTCCGAATTCCTGTGTTAAAAATGGCTTGCAAGTCGTTTTCAAGTTGGTCGATATTGATAGAAGTTAGTTCATTGCCGTTAGCATCGTAGCGTTCCGAAACCTCAATCACCTGTTCATAAAGCATCGTTGGTAAAACGATATGACGGGCAAAGATGTCAGGACGGTTTTGGTAGCCAATCAAGAGAGCATCTTTAAACCCTTTGGTAATAAGAAGCACGACGCGATCGCCTTTCCTTTCCAACAGTGCATTTGTTGCTACTGTTGTTCCCATTTTTACCACTTCTATTGCTTCAGTAGGAATGGGTTCTTTGCCGGAAATCCCCATAATATCTCGAATGCCTTGGATAGCTGCATCTTGATACTGTTCGGGATTCTCTGAGAGTAATTTATAGACGATAACCCATTGACTTTTAGGAAGGGGGACAATTAAAAAACGTTCAGGATATCTTAAGAGTCTGTCTACAAGTCCTTGATTATTAGTAACAGCAACAATATCTGTGAATGTACCACCTCGGTCAGCAAAAACTTTCAACATTCCTCAATTCCCTCAATCTCTAGAGGTAGAATAACAAAGAGATTTGGAAGATTTCTACTTCAGGTGTGGAATATTTTGACAACGTGTGTGGATTATGAGCAAGGAAAAAGTTAGCTTTCCACAGATAGCATCTCGTAGCGGAGTGTGAGATGGATATACGCATTCGTCCAGCTTGCTTGGAAGACATACCTGCGATCGCAACTCTCATTTCAGAATCGGCTCGGACTCTGCAAGCAGATTACTACACCCCACAACAGATTGAAGGAGCCTTGGGAACAGTCTTTGGTGTCGATAGTCAACTCATTCATGATGGAACTTATTTCGTCGCCGAGAGCATAGAGCAAATCGTCGGTTGCGGCGGATGGAGCAAGCGAAAGACGCTTTTTGGAGGTGATGGCGGCAAAGATACCGGGGAAGACATTTTGCTCAACCCCAACGTCGAACCTGCGAGAATTCGCGCTTTCTTCATTCACCCTGCATGGGCACGT
>DATNQT010000553.1:0-8884 GCA_036703885.1 Candidatus Sericytochromatia bacterium | reverse complement strand
ATGGATGGCGTCGGTGGGGATTATTGGTTTAGCCTTGAACCTGCGGGCGTATGATTTTGTCTCCCAGGAAATCCGGGCGGCGGAAGACCCAGAGTTTGAGACCTTCTACACCAAGAATATTCTCCTCAATGAGGGCATCCGCGCTTGGATGGCTCCGGCTGACCAACCTCATGAGAATTTTGAGTTTCCTGAGGAAGTTCTTCCTCGTGGTAATGCTCTCTAAAAAACCTTTAAGATGAGTGCTGAGTTCTAAGTATTCAGCATTCATTACTCCTTGTTTATCATTCATCATTCTGAAAGAGGTACTACCAAGTGGTAACGCTCTCTAATAGTTCTGTGATAGCGGGTAATCGCGACCAAGAATCATCAGGTTTTGCCTGGTGGGCTGGTAACGCCCGTCTGATCAACCTTTCTGGTAAGTTGCTGGGTGCTCACGTTGCCCACTCTGGACTGATTGTTTTCTGGGCTGGAGCAATGACCTTATTTGAGGTCGCTCACTTCGTCCCTGAAAAGCCCATGTATGAGCAGGGCTTGATTTTACTACCTCACCTTGCCACTCTTGGCTGGGGTGTTGGTCCTGGTGGTGAAGTTATCGACACGTTCCCTTACTTTGTGGTCGGTGTACTGCACCTGATTTCTTCTGCTGTTCTAGGTATTGGCGGTATTTATCATGCCGTTCGCGGTCCCGAAACTTTAGAAGAGTACTCTGGCTTCTTTGGCTACGACTGGAAAGATAAGAACAAGATGACCACCATCTTGGGCTTCCACCTAATCGTGTTAGGGATTGGTGCGTTGCTGTTGGTGATCAAGGCAATGTTTGTGGGTGGTGTGTATGACACTTGGGCACCCGGTGGTGGTGATGTTCGCATCATTACCAACCCGACCCTGAATCCAGCTACTATCTTCGGTTATCTGCTGAAGGCTCCCTTCGGCGGTGAAGGCTGGATTATCAGTGTCAACAACATGGAAGATATCATCGGCGGTCATATCTGGGTAGGTCTGGTCTGCATTTTTGGCGGGATCTTCCACGTTCTGACCAAGCCTTTCGGTTGGGCACGTCGCGCCTTCATCTGGTCTGGAGAAGCTTACCTCTCCTACAGCTTGGGTGCCCTGTCCCTGATGGGCTTTGTTGCTGCTTGCTACGTCTGGTTCAACAACACTGCTTACCCCAGCGAATTCTATGGTCCAACGGGTCCTGAGGCTTCTCAAGCCCAAGCGCTGACCTTCTTGATTCGCGACCAACGCTTGGGTGCTAACGTCGGTTCTGCTCAAGGTCCAACGGGTCTAGGTAAATACCTGATGCGTTCTCCCACTGGCGAAATCATCTTCGGTGGTGAAACAATGCGCTTCTGGGATTTCCAAGGTCCTTGGTTGGAGCCTCTACGTGGTCCTAATGGTCTTGACCTGAACAAGATCAATAACGACATTCAACCTTGGCAAGCTCGTCGCGCTGCTGAGTACATGACCCATGCTCCTTTGGGTTCTCTAAACTCAGTGGGTGGCGTTGCTACGGAGATCAACTCCTTCAACTACGTATCTCCACGTTCTTGGTTGGCTTGTTTCCACTTTGTAATGGGCTTCTTCTTCCTAGTCGGTCACCTCTGGCACGCTGGTCGTGCTCGTGCGGCTGCTGCTGGATTTGAAAAAGGCATCGACCGTATGACTGAGCCGGTTCTATCTATGCCTGACCTCGACTAGGTTATTGGTTTGAGTTAATAGCTGAAACTTAAATAGTTGAAAGGCTCCTGTGTACAAGCAGGAGCCTTTTTTGGGACTGAACTAGGTTGAGCTACTTTCAATGTTGAAAAGATTCCGTGTCTAGCCAATGAGCGAATTCTGTGGTGAAAGTATCGTTAAAAATTGCCGCTCGAATTTTTTGGGTGAAGCGAATCAGTTCAGTAACGTTGTGCAGAGAAATTAACATATAGCCAAGAACTTCCTTCACTCTCACCAGATGGCTCAAGTAAGCGCGGCTGAAATTCTGACAGCAATAACAAGGGCAACTGGCATCTAGGGAAGTAAAATCCTCCCGAAACCGAGCATTCTTCAAGTTCCAGCGTTCTCCTTGCACCAAAGCTGCACCGTGTCGTCCCAAACGGGTAGGAATCACGCAATCGAATAAGTCTACACCTGCTGCGATCGCTCGTACCATTTCCCGATACGTACCAACCCCCATCAGATAACGAGGCTTATTTGCTGGTAAATAAGGCGCAGTGGCATCAACAATTTGATGAATCAGTTCAGCAGGTTCCCCCACACTCACGCCCCCAATCGCATAACCGGGTAAATCCAACGACACCAACGACTGAGCCGCCGCACAGCGCAAATCTAGATAAACGCCTCCCTGAACAATACCAAACAGTGCTTGGTCAGCCGGACGGGCGTGAGCATCAATACAGCGCTTTAACCAGCGATAGGTACGTTCCGTTGCTGCCTCAACCTCAGAGCGCTCTGCTGGATATGGGGGGCACTCATCAAACGCCATAATCACATCTGCCCCCAGTGCATTCTGAATCGCAATAGACCGCTCTGGTGTTAAATTAATGATGCGTCCATCGCGAGGAGAGCGAAAAATCACACCCTCTTCCGTAATTTTTCGGAGTTGGCTCAAGCTAAATACTTGAAAGCCACCAGAATCGGTGAGAATTGGTCCCTTCCAACCCATAAACTGGTGTAGTCCACCTGCTTGCTCTACAATTCCTTCTCCCGGTTGCAGGTGGAGATGATAGGTATTAGCCAGTACCATTTGTGCCCCAGCTGTCTCTAGCTGCGCGGGATTTAGGGTTTTGACGGTCGCCTGGGTTCCGACTGGCATGAACCTAGGCGTTTCCACCAAACCATGAGGCGTTACAAAAACCCCGGCGCGTGCCTTGGTTTGACTACAGGATGCTTGACATTGAAACGAAAATGTGGTTTTGTGTTGATGCAAAGCTGTCGCTTGTTCGTTGTTTTTATCGCCTTGCTAGTGCCACTGACCAAGAGCAAGAGATCTAGAGAGGTTGGAGTAATCTTAATACAACTTTTAAGAAACACTTGAAGTTTCTTTACGTAATAAAGAATGCGATCGCCTTAGCAAAGACCATGCCGAAGCACTCCCCTGACTTCCGGCACACTCAGAACTTAAAATGGGCACTCACCATCATCGTCAATTTGCACATCCCACTTCGCGCTTAGAACTCGCGTTACCATTGCTTCGAGGGCATCAGCATTCAGTTGCTGAGTAGACTGTTCTTGCAGAGGATTCGATAAGGGAATGAGCCGTAACTGACGATTGTCTTGAATTAGGTCAAATAACGGTTCATTTTGTGGAGACTGGTTTAACTGTAGATAATCAAAGCTTTGGACATTGAGATAAAGGGTATGATTGGCAATCATCGTAGAACGATTTGGGTCAGAAAAGACTTCCAATACACACCCTTCACCCTCGTTTTGCAGTTTGCCATCGAGAGTGTGGATGTAGCGGACGCGGTTTAGATCGGTCAACAAGCGTCCAATATCTTGTTTGTTGATGATGATACCCGTGTCGATAATACAGGGAGCTGGAAGCGGGTGTGAGGATTGAGGATGACTCATGGGTTAAAAGCCTAGGATGCAAAAGGGGCTGACATTGCCATGCAACGGGTTGAAATAACCGCTTTGCAAGAAACCCTACAGAAGAAACTAAGAGCTTAAATCATAGCTGCTGCCAAGGTCAAGCAAGCCGTAAAGGCGGAGCAAGGGACAATCCAGAGGAACACATGATGCAATACCAGCAGGTGTCTATCTGAAGACTTGGGTACTATAGGAAACTTGCTGTTCAAATAGTAGGGTATGAGACAATACTATCCCAAGATTCTAGCCCTGCTCATACGGTAGTTTAGTAAATTTCTGACGGTTAGTCCCCAATGAAGCGGTTCACATTTCTAGGATTGGCGCGAAGGGGACATCAACTCTGGTTGTCTCTAGTGGGTGCTGTTACCTTTTATACCTGTATTCCAATTCCAGCAGGTTGGGCGTTGGAGTTTCGAGCTATTGCCCGTTGGGCACCACTAATAGGATTGTTAATTGGAGGAATACTGGGAATTATAGATTTTGGCTGGCAATACTTGGGCGTGCCAGTACTAACTCGGAGTGCTGGAATCGTTGTCTGCTGGATTGCACTGACTGGAGGGCTGCACTTAGATGGCGTTATGGACACAGCGGATGGGTTAGCGGTTCAAGACCGAAATCGGCGTTTAGACGTGATGGCAGATAGTGCGACGGGTGCGTTTGGGGCAATGGCAGCGATCGCAATATTATTACTAAAAACCGCTGCTTTGACAGATATAGAAACTCACCGCAGCCTGGCTTTAATGGCATCAGCAGGTTGGGGACGCTGGGGGCAAGTGGTGGCAATATCCCTTTATCCTTATCTCAAGCCCACTGGAAAAGGAGCATTTCACAAAGAGGCGATTCGCACACCCCAAGATATCCTGTTGGGATTGTTATTGCTATTAAGCTTATGCAGCTTGCCGCTGTTGCTTTTTAAGGGGGTGTGGTGGGTTTCCTTAGAAATGGCAGTGGGAGGAAGTGCGATCGCTTTCTTAACAGGTGCATGGTTGCACTGCCAACTAGGTGGACAGACAGGCGACACTTATGGAGCCATTGTGGAATGGACAGAAGCACTGTTTCTATGTCTATTCACCAGTATTTTTTGAAGGAAGTACTTTCAATCTCAGCTCACAGGTTGCAGCCGTGTCACCTTCAATTTAAAAGGACCGCCACTTGTTGCTCCGAAAGCACGCACCCGAACAATATATCGACCCGCTTCAGTAATTCGAGTAAATAAAAGGGAGTTGGTGCTGCCGTCCGGACCATCATCATTTTCCCCTACAGTAGAACCATCAGACGCCAAAAGAGTGAGAATAGTGTCAAAGCTTTCCGAGGTTAGGTCAATGGCAACTTGGTCACCAGCACTCAAGTTAATGACATAGTCGCGGGCAAAGCCTCCTTTCTCGATCGGAATATCTTTGTCTGTGAGCGTGTCAGAAACTTCGTTGGTTGGAGGCATCGGGATTGGATTATACAACTGGTTCTGGGCTTTCGCTGCCGCCGCAGTTAAGCTCACTGCCATTAAAGTTGCTCCAAACAGCAGAGCAAAGCTAAACCGAGCAGCAAAGGCTTTAGTCATAAAAAATCTGTCATTCAAGCTAGAACGGCTCAATTATAAGCTTTGCGCTGCTAGGGATAGGTTTTAAGCGGGTGCGATCTTTCTTCGGGTTCCCAGAGTCATTGTGTCAAACTTTTCCACCCAACTGAGAACCGCCATAAGCAAACGGCTGACCGCTTGGCTATATTTGAGCCTAATTTAATGCTTCACTATGACGTTACTGAGATCTCTGACTAATCGGGCAACAAAGCTTTCTTTAAGGGCACCACTTCGCACTCTGCTTGTCGTGCCATTTGTCCTGCAAATTTCCGCAGCGGTGGGATTAACAGGATGGCTGTCGTTCCGCAACGGGCAGGAGGCTGTCAATGAGGTTACGACCCAGTTACGCAAAGAGGTGGCAAATAGCATCCAGCAGAGACTGAAGGATTATCTAAAAATTCCGCACTTAGTCAATGACATTAATGCTAATGCGATCGCCCTAGGTCAACTAAATTGGCAAGACCCTAACAATTTGAGTCGCCACTATTGGCGGCAGAGGTATTTATTCGATTCGGGGAAAGTATCCGGCATTTATTTTGGCAGTCGCGAAGGAGAGTTTACCGGGCTGTTATTTCAAAACGATGGCACCTGGCAGCTTTCTAGGGCAGGTAAAGCCACAGGTGGAAAATACCAGCGTTACGACCATGACACGCAGGGAAATTTAACTACTTTGCTAGAGACGGGTAAGGACTTCGATCCCCAAACTCGACCTTGGTATCAAGAAGCAGAAAAGGCAGGTGAGTCTACGTGGAGTGAGATTTACCCCGACTTCAAAGAGCCAAGACTGACGATTACTCTCGGTCAACCCATTTACGACGAGACATCAGTTTTACGTGGGGTAGTGGGTGTGGATCTGATGCTTGCAGAAATTGCCAGGTTTCTGGAGCAGATAAAAATTGGGAAATCAGGGCAAACATTCATTATTGAACGTTCTGGGCTGTTGGTGGCTACCTCGACTTCCCAAAAGCCATTCACAATAAAAAACGGCTCTGTGGAGCGAATTAGAGCAACTGATGTGAATAACCCATTGATTCGCGCCACAGCACAGACGCTAAAAGAACGTTTTGGCGATTTCAACAACATTAACGGGAGTCAGCCGTTGGACTTTCTCATCAATGGGAAGCGGCAATTCGTGCAAGTTGTGCCCTTCTCTGAAGGTCGGAATCTCAACTGGCTGATTGTGGTAGTTGTCCCAGAAGCGGATTTCATGGGGCAAATCGACGCCAACAGGCGCACGACGATTTTGTTATGTTTAGCGGCTTTGGTCATTGCCACGTTATTCGGAATCATCACATCTCGCTGGCTCGCACGACCCATTCTCCAATTAAGCAACGCGGCAGAGGCTCTGTCTAGAGGTGAATGGAACCAAACCGTAACCAATGCCCATGCCCATGAAGTAAGAGTGCTGGCAGAGGCGTTTAATCAGATGGCGCTACAGTTGCAACAATCTTTTACTGACCTCCAACAAGCCAAGGTTGACTTAGAAATTCGCGTGGAAGAGCGCACGGCTGAATTAACACAAACCAATCACCAGTTACAGGATGAGATTATCGAGCGCCAACGTTCGGAGCAGACGCTGCGTTCGATTGTTGAGGGAACCGCCTCCGTTACAGGTGTTGACTTTTTCCGTTCCTTGGTTTCCCATTTAGCTGCTGCCCTCCAGGTCCGTTATGCCCTGATTAGTGAGTGTGCAGACCCTCAACAGTCTAGCGTTCGCACCCTGGCTTTCTGGATGGGTACAGACTTTGGAGAAAACTTTGAGTACACCCTGAGTGGCACTCCCTGCGAACAAGTGATTTGTACAAAAAGCGGTCAATACTACTCCGAACAACTACAAACTCAATTTCCTGAAAATCGAGATTTAGTTCAGCTCGATGCACAAAGTTATTTAGGAATTCCCTTAATCGATACATCCGGCAATCTCTTAGGTCACTTAGCCGTAATGGATGACCAGCCGATGCAAGATGGACTTCGCAAAAAATCGATTCTAGAAGTTTTCGCGGCGCGTGCAGCAGCGGAAATGGAGCGCAAGCAGTCTGAAGAAGCATTACGCATCAGTGAAGCCCTCAATCGCAGTCTCCTTTGGGCTATCCCCGATATGATGATGCGCGTGAACACAGATGGCATTTTCCTGGACTTCCTACCCTCGAAGTCGATGGAGTCCTTTGTCCATCCCGATGAAGTCGTGGGCAGAAGTGTCTATGAGGTATTGCCGTTGGATGTGGCTGCTGGACGACTATACGCTGTGGAGCAAGCTTTAGAAACTGGGGAAACCCAAGTCCATGAGTATCAACTACCAATCCAAGGCGAAATCCACTATGAGGAGTCTCGAATTGTCCCCTATGGGCAAGATGAGGCTTTGATTATCGTGCGCGATATCACCGATCGCAAACGAGCAGAAGAGGCGTTGCGGGTTTCTGAAGATAAGTTCTCGAAAGCCTTTCGAGCTTCTCCCGATTTTATTACCATCAGTACGCTCAAACATAGACGTTTTATTGAGGTGAATGAAAGTTTTTTACGTGTTTCTGGTTACTCTCGTGAAGAAGTGATCGGTCATACCGCCGACGAGTTGAACATTTGGACTCAGCCAGAAGATGGTGCCAGAATGCGCCAAATGTTGCAAGAGAGCGGAGTTATTTCTAATTTAGAATTTGAGTTCTGTAAGAAATCAGGCGAAAGACTAGTTGGCTTACTCTCGGCAGATATTATCAATTTGGGGAATGAACCCTGTTTGCTGGCGGTGACGACTGACATCACTGAACGCAAACGAGCCGAAGAAGTCTTGCGGCAATCGGAAGCCAACTATCGAGAACTGGCTCAACAGGAAGAACTGCTCAACAGTTTAGCCCAAGCCATTCGCAACTCTCTCGACCTCGATACGATTTTAGAGACGGCTGTTCATGAAATTCGTAATCTGCTAAGAATTGACCGCTGTCACTTCATGTGGCTTCGACTCGACGCCGAGCAACCCTACTGGGAAGTGGTTAAGGAAGCCAGAAATCTAGATTTGCCTAGTCTTATTGGTTGTTATTCACTTCAACAAACTAGTGCTGCCTCTCCAGAGGAACATATAAAACAGCTACTGGAATTGACGGCTAACCGCAGCGAGGATATAACGACTTTTGACGATCCAATACTGCGAGAGTTTCTCCTGTCGCTGGGTTATACTGCCTTTTTGTCCTTACCGATTCGCGTTCACTCTGATGAAATAGGCGTCCTCTTTTGCGGTCACTGTAGCGGTCGCCGACCTTGGAGCGATCGCGAAGTAGAATTGGTACAAGCCGTTGCTGATCAGTTAGCGATCGCCATTGGTCAAGCCGAACTCTACAAGCAAGCACGCACGGCTCAGGAACAGTCAGAGCGCTTGTTATTGAATATTTTGCCAGAAGCGATCGCCCAACGTCTCAAACAAAGTCAACAGACTATTGCTGACAGCTTTGAGGAAGTCACGGTTCTATTTGCCGATATCGTTGGCTTTACCCAACTTTCATCGGGCATTGCTCCCGATAAACTGGTCAAACAACTCAATGAAATCTTCTCAACGTTCGACCGACTAACACAAAAACATGGCTTAGAGAAGATTAAGACTATTGGCGATGCTTACATGGTAGTGGGTGGACTGCCTACACCCAGACCCGACCATGCCGAAGCGATCGCTCAAATGGCTCTGGATATGCAACAGGAAATTCATCATTTCACGCGAGCTAATGGCGAACC
>DATNQT010000552.1:0-3515 GCA_036703885.1 Candidatus Sericytochromatia bacterium | reverse complement strand
AAAGCAAAGTGTACTCGGAAGTATCCACTGCTATCGGCACAATTACACCCACACTCTACGATGGGCGCAGTGCGTTTCGACTGAGTGATGGTCGCACTGAGGCTGTTGTCGTGCCGGAAATTGGGCGAGTCATGCGTTATGGATTTTTGGGGGGTTCCAACTTTTTGTGGAATTCACCTCAAAAGACCTACGGTGAAAATGAATGGAAAAACTGGGGCGGCGATAAAACGTGGCCAGCACCACAGCAATGGTGGTCTGTGATCGCTGGGCGTAATTGGCCTCCCGATCCAGCTTGGGATGGTAATGCCCACACAGCACGAGTTCTCCCAAACAACCACTTGCAAATGACTAGTGAAGTGGCTTCAGGCTTCGGTGGCCGTGTGGTGCGCGAGTTCGGGTTTGAGCGCAATGGGGACTTTGCGATCAGGCAAACTGTGGAAAAAGTGAAGGGAGAACCGTTGCTCCTATCCATTTGGAACGTTACCCAAATTGAGCCACCGGACGCCATCTTTCTACCGCTCAACCCTCGCAGTATCTATAAAGATAATTTCCATTGGCTCATGCCTCCCAACGAAGAGCCACTCATCGTGAATAAGACACCGACTTTATTGCAGATCCATCCTTCCGTTGGGGTTTCTGTCAAGAACCTCTATAAAGTTGGAGTTGATAGTCGGGTAGTTGCAGTAGCAGCGGTCAAAGATGGTATCGCCATGATGGAGAAAGCAACTCATCAGGATGGCGAATACCCCGATGGGGCAGCAGGCGGTGGTGGGTTTCCTGTGGAAGTTTATAATAATGGCGATTCTCAGAAATATTATGTTGAACTAGAGCTGCTTTCTCCGCTACATCTTTTGCAAAAAGGTAGTCGCTATCAGCACACCGTACACTGGAGCCTTCATCGACTCCCTGGAAGCGATGTCAACGTGACAGGGACACGCGCCGTAATCGAAAAGCTGCTACAGGGGAAGTAATAGGGGGATTTTTTTCTTAAAGTACCTGTGAACATATAGCCAGTGAGCTAATAGGGCGACTATCAGATAAGTCAGTGCTTACCTAACAAACGCCTTAACTTGTCTTATGGGGCTGGTGTATTAGACCTCTTGCAGAAGAGGTCTATTGATTTGGTGAATCTGACTCAAAAACACAGCCACCTGCTGTTAGCGTAGGACAAACACAATGGAGAAGCTCAATGTGGCTCATCAATGTCATTCTAATTTTTGGCGCGATCGCTTTTATCAGTTGGCTTCTTTGGAATTATGGAGGAGAACTGGCCCAAGCTCTTGGAGTATTGCTCTCTGGAGGTCAGTCAATACTATTTGCTCTTGGCGTTATCCTCGTTGAAGCTGTGAAGGCAGCAATTATTGGTGCCGCTCCTTAAAAACCCGACAAATCCCGACAAAGCTGAAGGGAATCAGGCACAGACCGAGCAGTGTTGTCTGCTAGCGGGTGGGAGTCTCGCCCACCAGTGGAAGTGCTTTTAGGCTTGCCGCCTGACCGGCTGGAGGAATCCAACTCATCAGGCAGCGTGACCACCACCCCTCTGTTAGCGGCGCTAAGATTAAAGAAATCATGCCGACGCAGGCCGCATAACTTCTTGTTGAGCGCATTCCAGTAGCTCCAACTGTGCCGACTTCTATCCTCTGGTAGCAATCGGGCAAGATTGGCTGGAATGCGCTCTGATTTTCTCAAGGCACGACGAGCTAGAACAAATCCTGCTGCCGTATCGCTAGAAAGACCATATTGAGCCATAAACTTACCTAACCCAATCAAGCTGGAGTAGGCAGCGTTGAGCTTGACAACCTCAATCCCTGTGCGTTCGGCACGGGAATTGAGCATTTCAAAAAACTTGGAGTAAGCGAAGTTACTCAGCATACGGGAATACCTGACTCCCTGCTGTTTCATGGATGTTTTCTTCTTGGAGAAATCCAAGGTTTCTACAGCAATTGGACATCCATATTCCGACGCAATATCTACTAACTGCTTAACCGCATCACCCAGAGTTGCCTTTGTTTGTTCGGACGACAAATCTTGCAAGTTGACTCTGATCTGTCCTTTAACTTTTAGGTTCCCTTCTCTATCAGCAATTGCCCATCCAATCAGACCAGGGTTGAGGTCAATCCCCATAACACCATTCAACCAACGAGACTGAGTTGGAACATCGGGTCGGTCGGTTGTACAGAAGATGTACCACTGGCTGTTCTTACGAACAAAGCGATAAGTCAGAGATTGTCCTGTCAAGAGGGCGTAATTAATGTTTTTTTGACCGTAAGAAAACTTAATTTGGCTGCCCATGACGTACTGACCAAATTGAGATTCTAACGCTTTGGGAACTCGAATCTTAATCCTGCCATCTTCTGATAATTGACAGTTCTGGCAACCGGCTTTTTCATCTTTTGAACCAACCAGTATGAACTGACTGGTACGAGCAGCTCTCCAATCTACTAACCACTCTTGGTGAGAGGTATATCCATTGGCTTCTAGATTGAACTGAGCTTTCCACAGTTGCTTACTGCCAAAGATGATAGAAGGCTTAGATGCTTTGACACCGGCAAGGCGTGCTTGTAGTGTTGCTAACTTTCGCTTCTTTTGGTGAATCTGCTGCTTGAGCAACCACCGTGGAGATTTCTTTTTTTCTATCCCACAAGCAGGTCTTGTCTTTTTCAGCTGACGCCCAAGAGTGTTAAGGGCTTTCTCTAATCCTTTAACACGGTCAGCCAATTCAGCAATTTGTCTTTGATGAGATTGTTTGCGGCTTTCTATTTTACCTTTAATACTGGAGTGAATAGAGTTGAACTGACGGGCATTAATCCCATAGATAACTTGATAGTCACGCTTCAGGTCGTTAAGCCTTTCTCCACGCTGTAAGGCTTTGTACAGATGTCGCTCCACCTGAGCAAACAAAATCCCCATCGCCTCACAAAATTCTGTAAGGTGGGATGGGGACTTGGTTTGGTAAGTGATACAAGTCATTTCAATTCTGAGGCTACTTCTCTTAATCGTTCAACAACCTGCTTGTTCTTGTGTGACCTGCTGCCGTACAGCCTTGCTGAAAATACGGTGATTATTTCTAAAACGTCTTTGGTCAAATCTTCCTCAAAACTTGAATCCTCTGACCTATTAATAATAACTACTTCTGTGCCAAACTGCTCACAAAGATAGAATATTAGGTCAGACCCAAAACGTAGTAACCTATCTTTATGAGTTAAGACTAATCGCTCAACTTGGTGAGTGGTTATCAGTTTGATAAGCCGAATAAGCCCACGCTTTTTGTAATTCATTCCACTGCCCAAGTCTTGGATAATTTCAAAGTTCCAACCCTGCTTGGCGCAGTAGGTTTCTAAGACCAATATTTGCCTTTCTAGATCTTGCTTTTGGTCATGACTGGAAACTCTAGCGTAGCCAAGAGTTAACGATGCATCTGTCTGGCTTCCTAAAAGTTCCGATACATCGTATCGACGGTGACCCCCAGCAGTACGAATTGGCTTGATTTTTCCTTGGTCTTCCCATCTTAAGAG
>DATNQT010000551.1:0-3287 GCA_036703885.1 Candidatus Sericytochromatia bacterium | reverse complement strand
TGTTAGTTTTTATTTAATTTAGTGGCTCTACGCGACTTAATTCTATTGGTTAATCCCTCCGTTAAGGAATGGGCAATAGATGCCCGGTTATTGCGGTGGTTAACGTTCCTGTGGATGTTTATCGGGTTAGCCGTTTTATTTTCCGCATCTTATCCAATTGCCGATGCTGAGTTTGGAGATGGACTGTACTACTTCAAGCGACAGCTCATCTCAGTCTTCCTGGGCTTGGTAGTATTTAATCTATTAGTGCGATCGCCCTTACGTTACGTGCTGGGAATCGCTCATTGGTTTGTGATACTACTGTTGGGGTTTCTCTTGGTTACCCTCATCCCCGGAGTGGGAACGACAATCAATGGCGCAACCCGTTGGTTATCGCTGGGAATATTTCCTTTTCAACCCTCTGAATTAATTAAGCCCTTTCTAGTGCTACAAAGCGCTCGCATCTTTGGGCACTGGGAAAAGCTTAGTTGGAGAGTCCGCCTCATCTGGCTGGGGATTTTTGGCGTTGTCCTGCTGGGAATCTTGCTACAGCCCAATTTGAGTACCGCAGCACTGTGCGGCATGACGTTGTGGCTAGTGGCGCTGGCAGCGGGGTTGCCTTTTTCTTACCTGGGAGGAACAGCAGTGGGCGGTTTACTCCTCGCTTTCCTTAGTATCAGTTTGAAAGAATACCAACGGCGTCGGATCATGTCGTTTCTTAATCCTTGGGCTGACCCGATGAATGATGGATACCAACTGGTTCAAAGTCTTCTTGCCGTTGGTTCTGGCGGCACTTGGGGTTCTGGATTTGGCTTATCGCAGCAAAAGTTATTCTATCTACCCATTCAGTACACTGATTTTATCTTTGCTGTCTTTGCCGAGGAGTTTGGGTTTGCAGGTAGTGTCATGCTACTACTGTTGATCGTGACTTATGCAACGCTGGCAGTGATGGTAGCGATGAAGGCAAGGAATAACGTTCATCGGCTAGTAGCGATTGGGGCAATGATTTTGATTGTGGGGCAGTCACTGTTGAATATTGGCGTGGCTACTGGCGTTTTACCCACAACGGGTTTACCGTTTCCATTCTTTAGCTATGGCGGTAATTCAATGATTGCTAGTTTAGTCTCAGCAGGGTTGTTAATTCGAGTGGCAAGAGAAAGTAGCGAGGCTGAGGTGGTGTCTTTAGAGGCACGTCGTCAGTCGGTGAGAGAGCGGCGCAAACGGTATATGAAGCAAAAGCCTCAGGCACATAAATGAGGGGAATTTGAACCGTTAAGGACGTTATCCTTACCCATTACTCAGGAATAAGAAAACTTCTGGGACTGGCGGTGGTTGTGAATACGTAATAGATTACTGCTCCTGCCAGGAGTGTGATAGAGATGCTGAAAACGATCACCCGACGGGTTGAGGGTTCGTAGGTATCATCATCAATGGCGTCGCGAATGAAGAAGTAGTAAAGGGTTGAGAGTAACACCGTCATTAAGCCCACCATAGAGAAGAGTAAACCCAACTTCCAGCCCATTCCAGGACGGGGTAACTGGGGAATTTGGAAATAACGAAGGCGCACGATGAGTACCCCAAAACCAATTAGAGAGATCGCACTACGCATCCATGCTAAGTAGGTACGCTCGTTTGCCAGGTGATCTCGCACCCGTGACGGATTCTGTCGCCCTCGCTTCTCTGTATCACCCACTCGACACCTACAACTATCTACACCTAAACTCTTTCCCTCTGCAAGCCTTTTCATTTAGGCAGCAGAACCCTACTTGACTGAAAAAAAAGTGACTAAGAAGCTTTGAACCCAGACAAGTCCTGAGTTTGAAAGCTTAGGTTAGCGCAAGAGGAGTCCTTCATTGCCAATTGATTTAAATTTCATAATGCCAGAAAGGCTGTTGCTCGTGTAGAACGATGAATTTACGGGGAAGACGCTTAATGATACCCTGCTTCTCAAACGTATTAAGGAGTCGAGTTACTGTCACTCTCGTCGTTCCGATAATTTCGGAAATTTCTTGATGAGTTAGATGCAGATCGATTAATTGTCCGCGATCGACTTGATGACCAAATTTTTTCGCCAACCAACTTAATAATTGTAGGAGTGAAGCGTCAACGGAGCGGCAATGCAGAATTTCTAAAAACTCCTGGTATTGCTGAATATGTAGAATTAGAGCTTCATTGACTAAATGCCACCTATCAAGAGGCAATGTGCTTGCCTCCACAGGAGTGAGGCACTCAATTTGATATGGATCTGCACTCGATAACACCCGACTCACAACATCTCCTGGCCCCCATAACCCTAAAGTGACCGTAGTTCCATCTTCAAGCCAAGTCACAGTGCGAACCACCCCAGTCTCAATTTGCCAGAGATAGTCCCGCCCTAGAGGAAGTAGAGAGCGCCGGGCAAATTTACTGTGCTTGAAGTCAACAGTCTTAGGCGATAAAAATATAGAAGCAGTCATTCAACTCATCCTGATTACAAAAAACCTTTCACCGCATCAAGTGCCTATAGGTTGCCAAAGATGGGTAGAAGGAATTGTAGCAAAAACTACTTTAAGTCGCTCGAAAAAGTGTAGTTTTAATAAAGAAAATCGTAGCTGTCTCTGTTACCCAATTTCCAGCGTTTAGGATAATAGGGATAAAAGTGCTAGCAGCTTCTCGATGAGTCAACCCGCCAAACTCAGCCTAGTCTCTTACCTCGCTCCCAATATGTTTGGCTTCTACGAAGCTGTTGGGGCATACTTCAGCCGTGTACTAGGCGTAGAAGCACACTTGGTACAGAGCCAGTATGACCCTTTAGAAGACCCGATGATGCTGCAAGACCGACTAGATATTGCCTTTATCTGTGGGTTGCCCTTTGCACGGCGTCACCGAGTCGCGATTTACCAGCTGCAAGCGTTAGTTGCGCCAGTCATGAAAGCCACTCGTTATGAAAATCGCCCTGTTTACTTCTCTGATATTATTGTCAACGCTGAGAGTAATTTCAACGGCTTTGATGACTTGAGGGGCAAAACCTTGTGCTACAACGATACGGGGTCGAATAGCGGCTACAACTTAGTACGCCAACGCCTTATTCGCTCAGGATACCCCAGTAGCTTCTTCAGCAAGGCGATCGCATCCGGTTCGCACCAATGTTCGATCGCACTAGTTGTTGATGGACAAGCTGACTGTTCAGCAATTGATAGTACGGTGTTAGAACAAGAATTGCGCGATCGCCCTGAATTATCTCCTCGTTTACGGGTAATTGATTCCATTGGTCCCTGCCCAATGCCACCCGTAGTTGCAGCACGGCGGCTGGGTTCGGAATTTCTTGA
>DATNQT010000550.1:0-15088 GCA_036703885.1 Candidatus Sericytochromatia bacterium | reverse complement strand
CATACCGATGAAGTTACTAGCGTTAGTTTCAGCCCGGATGGGAATACCATTGCCTCTACTAGTGCCGATAATACGGTCAAACTTTGGAGCAAACAGGGTAAGTTACTCAATACCTTCTTTGGGCATAAGGATCGAGTTTTTAGCGTCGCTTTTAGCGCCGATGGGAAGATTATTGCGTCTGCCAGTGGGGACAAAACTATCAAACTCTGGAGCAGAGAGGGTAAGCCACTGCAAACTCTGATTGGACATCGCGAGCTAGTTTCTAGCATCAGATTTAGCCCGGATGGGAAGACGCTTGCCTCTGCCAGTAATGATAAAACCGTAATTGTGTGGAATTTAGCAGATCTACAGCTCGATAAGTTAATGGGCGATGCTTGCGCTCAAGTGGGGAATTATCTGAAGTACAACGCCGAAGAAAGCGATCGCCATCTATGCGACGGTATCAAAACTCAAAAGTAATAGGAGTAGGGGCGAGTCGCTTTGAAAGAGTCACCAGTCTAAACCCATAAACTGTATTGACTCGCCCTTCTTTAAGTCGTTAAGCAGGTTGTTTCATATCGAACTTTTGCAACTCAGCAGGCGTAACCACACCTTTCTCAGTAATAATCCCGGTAATTAACTCAGCCGGAGTGACATCAAAGGCTGGGTTATAAAACTCTGCACCTGGCGGACATAAAACGGTATCACCAACTTGGTAAATTTCTGAAGGGTGACGCTCTTCAATTGGAATTTTGCTGCCGTTGGGTAACTCAAAATCAATAGTAGACAGAGGTGCAGCCACGAAGAACGGAACCTTATGAGCCTTAGCAACGAGTGCCAAACTATAAGTACCGATTTTGTTAGCGGTATCCCCATTGGCGGCAATGCGGTCAGCACCCACAATTACAACATCAATCAGCCCCTGTTGCATACAGTGAGCTGCCGTACTATCGGTAATTACGGTAACGGGTATTCCTTCTTGGACGCATTCCCAAGAAGTCAGCCTTGCACCTTGCAAGCGGGGACGGGTTTCATCAGCGTAAACTCTCGCCAGTCGTCCTTCCCGCCACGCGGAGCGCACAACACCCAAAGCCGTGCCATACCCCGCCGTTGCCAAAGCCCCAGTGTTGCAGTGCGTTAGAATGCACAACTGTTCAGGTTTCGTTGGTAATACTTCCAAACCGCGATCGCCTATTGCCTGACAAGTCTCTAAATCTTCGACTTGAATTGCCTGAGCGGTTGTTAGCAAGGTTGTCCTAAGCTGCTCTACTCCACCAATGGTTTCATAAGCAGTCTTCAACATCCGCGAGATTGCCCAAAACAAATTAACAGCGGTTGGGCGAGTTTGCCGTAAGCGTTCGGCAACCTCTTCTAGCTGGGTTAAAAACTCATTGCGATCGCTAGTTTGAATTTCTCGCGCCCCCAAGTACATTCCGTAGCCAGCTGCAACACCAATTGCGGGTGCTCCACGAACGATCATGGTTTTAATAGCTCGTACCATATCATCCGAGCAGCTAATTTCCACAAAGGCGTGTTCTAGGGGTAAACGGTTTTGGTCGATGAGTAAAACTTTGTCTTCGTGCCAGATAACGGGATAAACCGGACTCATAGTAAATATGTAGTTGTTAGTTGCTAGCTTTTGGAATGCGATCGCCCCTGACAGTGCGCCAAGCGCAATTGCGGCGATTTTATAGCTTGATTATTACATTGTAAAACTCAAAGCGATCGGAGTTATTGGAACTTAGCACTTATAACTTCAACAAGTTCGGGCATTTTTTCGGAAGCTGTTCTTTTAAGTACCGTAAAATCTTTAAGTACTTCGTAGGCAAGAGTTAGAGCGATTAAGTACTTTTCTTTTTTATAATTTTTTGAAAAGCTGACACTATTTTTCGTTTTAAATAATTACCTAGCCCTTTAGATAATCTCTCAAATTTGTAGTAAAATAGGATATCCATCATATCCTGCGCTGTCAGGGTTTTCAAGTAAGCGACTCCTTTATCAATTTTTTCATCGCTATCGATTAGATATCTTCTAATACCCATTTTCTCGGAAATATTCCATTGAGCTGCAAAATGCTTGTGCATTTCCTTCTGATACTCTCCAAAATCTAAAGAAGGATTGAGCAAATATTTTTTTAAATACTTACAAGCGATTTCTGCGCTCAACATGGCGTGTCTAATTCCCTCACCCCCCAAGAAATTAACTGTTGATACAGCATCTCCAATGGCTATGATGTTGTCCTTGTAATAAATATCATTTAAGCCGCTGGAATATTTCAGAGTTGAGCCATGTATATCAACAACCTTGTACTCTTTCGTCTTTATATACTCTTTAATAATTAGTTCTACATAGAATCTCAGAGGTTCTGTACGCTTGACTATTTTGTGTTCCATTTTCAAGTAACCAGCACCCACTTTTAAGCGATTCTTTTCCATAGGGAATATCCAAGAGTAGCCTCTAGGAATCCACTTATGCCCCAAGAAAAAAATTAGAGCGTCAGCACATTTGTTATAGTCTTCTTCTGTTACTTCAATTAAATACTCAATGCCTGTTCCTTGTAAAAAAGGAGGTTTATGGCTTTCCTTAGCATACATGACTGCTCTTTGGGGTCCCGTCGCATCTACTAGCACTTTTGTGCTAACAATGGTCGGCTGTTCTGCACCACGGCGCTTAAAATTGACGAGAGTTTTGCCGTCTTTTTGAACATATTTAGTATAGCGATGACCCATCCAAACCTCACCGCCATGAGCCTCAACTTCCTTGGCTAGAAATTCTCTAAGTTTGGCAAAGTTTAAAACAGCTCCTAAGGTTTTTGGAGCCTCCCAACTTCTAGTAACGTTTGTAGTGACGACAACAATTTTGTGCCAAAAACTACCGACGATATCTTGAGGTAAATCAAATTGCTCTAGAGTTTCGATAGGAGTACCAGCACTGGAAAAATCGTTTTGATAAAAGTTTTCGTGTTGTTCTACCAGTAAAACTTGGTAACCCGATTTTGCCAATAATCTTGCACATTGACAGCCTGCTGGTCCTGCTCCCACGATGACTACATCAAAGCTTTTCATCTTATTAGTCTTTTATCCGTTGGTAGAATTTCAGGTTGAAAGTTGAAGTCTAGCTTCTAACCTTTAACCTGCAAATTTACCCTTTAATGAACGTTTATGGCAAATACTCTTCAATGCCGATACTGCAATACAGTTTTAAGGGAAAGGGCATGATATATCATGCCCCTACTGTGCGGTGTATGCAACTGAAAACTGCTAGAGTACCCAGTTCCTAAGCGGGTTGTAAAAGCTTACTTGCTAATAGCTGCCAGTTGAGGGCTGAACGTGGTTCGTACTCGTTCAGCAATTTGAGGCGGTGTTAGACCTAATTCTGCCATCGATTGTTCGGGTGTAGCATGATCTACTAATTGGTCGGGTACACCAATCCGCATCACGGGTACGACGATATTATTATCCAGTAAGCTTTCTGCGATCGCCGAACCTAACCCGCCAATTAGACAGCCTTCTTCTAGGGTGACAACACGACCGATTTGCTTGGCAAGGGGCAAAATCAACTCGGTATCGATGGGTTTAGCAAATCGGGCATTAATCACCGTAGCTTCAATACCATGTTCGCTAAGAATTTCAGCTACCTGCATAGCTGGGTAAACCATCGAACCATAACCTACCAGCAGCACATCATCGCCTTGGCGCAAAATTTCGCCCTTACCGATAGGCAAGGCTTCCCAACCTTCTTCCATCAGGGGAACACCAAAGCCGTTGCCGCGAGGATATCGTAGTCCAATAGGACCATCCGTATAGTTGACTCCCGTTACAACCATTTGCTGAAGTTCGGCTTCATCTTTGGGTGCCATCAACACCATGTTGGGAAGACAACGCAGGTAGGCAATATCGTACATTCCCTGGTGGGTGGGACCATCCGCCCCGACAATTCCTGCCCTGTCCATACAGAAGAAGACGGGGAGATTTTGGATACAAACGTCGTGAACGATTTGGTCGTAGGCTCGTTGTAGGAAAGTGGAGTAAATCGTAACAACGGGTCGCATTCCTTCGCAAGCCAAGCCAGCAGCAAGGGTAACAGCGTGCTGTTCGGCAATACCAACGTCGATGTATTGTTTGGGAAGTTTGGCTTGGAGTTTATCTAAGCCAGTACCCGTTGCCATTGCCGCTGTGATACCGATGATTTTGGGATTATTCTCGGCAAGTTTGACCAAAGTGTGAGCAAAAACTTTCGAGTAGCCAGGAGGCTTGGGTGAGCTTGCCGGGATAGCTTTGCCTGTAGCGAGGTTAAAAGGACTTTGGGCATGATAGCCGACTTGGTCTTTTTCGGCGAGCGCATATCCTTTTCCTTTCACCGTTGCCACATGAACGAATACGGGTCCTTCCTGCTTGTGTGCTGCTTTGAAGGTGGAAATTAAGTCTTCTAGGTTATGACCATCTACGGGTCCCATATAGGTAAAACCTAATTCCTCAATTACCGCCCCAACCTTAGGCACGGCTAGACGCTTCATCCCCTCCTTAAGTCGCTCTAACTCCGGGGATAAAGACTCACCAACAAAGGGAATATTCTTAAATTGTTCCTCTAAATTTTCTGAAAGAAACTGTACAGGTGGACTTAACCGCACTTTGTTGAGGTAGCGAGGAATTGCACCAACGTTGGGTGAAATTGACATTTCGTTGTCATTGAGTACTACCAACAGCTTGGTGTTGGGCATATGTCCGGCATGGTTAATAGCTTCTAATGCCATACCGCCTGTGAGTGCGCCATCCCCAATCACCGCTACCACTTTGAAATTTTCACCCTTAGCGTCTCGCGCTAGCGCCATTCCCAATGCCGCAGAAATACTGGTGGAAGCATGACCCGCGCCAAAATGGTCGAATTTACTCTCACAGCGCTTCAGGTATCCGGCGATGCCATCCTTTTGTCGCAGCGTGTGGAACTGGCTATACCGTCCCGTGAGGATTTTGTGGGGGTAAGCTTGATGACCGACATCCCAGATTACCTTATCGCAGTCTAGGTCAAGGGTTTGGTAAAGGGCGATCGTCAGTTCCACAACGCCTAATCCCGGACCTAAGTGACCGCCACTAGTAGCTACAGTTTGAAGATGCTTTTCCCTGATTTGACGAGCAACTTGTTCAAGTTGACGAATCGACAAGCCATGCAGCTGATTCGGATGAGTGATTTCACTTATATGCATACTGACGTACTTTTTGAGTTGCTACTGGATTTTACCTATCCTTTTCACACTCTCAAGTATCTAATAATTTTGTCAGCCACTGCCAATCGATGGAAACACTGATTTAGGATTTCTACTTCCTTTGCCTCGCCTATAGCTATACAAATATACATCAGCTTCACTAAACCCCTCTCTAGAGAGGTTTAGTTTAGAAGTACGCGGCAATGCTTTACATCTTGCCGTTCTGCATTACTTCCTGAAGGTGTTGGCGAATCTCTTGGGCTTGCTGGCTATCTGCCTGCTGCAACTTCTGGAAAAGTTCTACACAAGGTTGAGAACCAATGGATTGTGCGTCCTGTATGTACTTGTCATAAGCCTGAAGTGCTTCTGACTTGTTTTGCAGAACAGTGAGTAAATCGTACTCAAGGTTGCTGATGACTTGTGAACTTCCGTTATCAGCCATATTTAATAGTTCCTCCGATTCCGATACTGAAATGAGACTCAACAACATTAGACTCATCCCAGTTAAGCCATTCATCTATCTAAAAGCGGAGGAATAAATCTCTAAATGGGTAACCAGCTATACAATGTCAACACTGGCTCCAAATATGTTTTAAGGTTTTAGGTATCCGATTGCTCAACTAGCTTCTTCAAGCGCAAATAAGCTTGTTCCGGTGTAAGAGGTTCAGATTGCTTTTCATCTGGGATGTAAAATTGCTGACTATCGGTATAGTAGCGTACAACAAAACTCGGAATTAACCCTAAATCCATCGCTTTTTTTCCAAGTTTTGCGGCTGTCTCGGTTAAGGTAAATTCATCATGAAACGGAGCCTTAGTCATCTGTATTCGTCTCCGGAATAAATTGATGGGGATTTTGTTCAAGGACGAGGCTTTAAACCCAATTTCCTGGGTAAAAGTACACCCACAACTAGAAGATAGAAATTCTAGTCAAAGCTAACCTAGTCCACGTCTGTAATGCTTGTGAATGCTACATAGTATAGTCGCTTCGCCTTACTCAAACTTTTTAAAAAATTCGAGTTGAAGAGCGATCGCATAAAGCCTAAATATCATATACCAACAACCAGCAGTCCCTATTCCTCCAAAGGTTACATTTTTGAGTTGGGCGAGTCATAGAAGTAATCGCTTAGGCTCCTGACTCTTTCAAAGCGACTCGCCCCTAAAGAGTACACTTTTTAATTTGGAACTTCCTAACGCTCAATACTCAACACCTACTGAGCAGCACTTGCTGATGCAGAACCCTTAGTGTCAGCAGACACCTGCACAATTCGCCCATCTAACTTCCGCGCCACCTCACCAACAGCTAGCTTTGGCTGTCCTCCATTGGGATACATGACGGCGGTAAAAGCGCCTACACTGTTGCGGCGGAAGGTGGCAAAATCTAAGCGTAAAGGTTGACCTTGCGCTTCTAGTCCCATTGTGATTCCCGTTGAGGAATTCGCTACGTCATTTAATCCGGGAAGCGTTTTATACTCTGTCACCTTGATTGGGCCCATGCTCTTGATGCTTTCCTGCAAGCGCCTCATCATCTGTTGCTGAACTTCGGGTTGTTGTAGCTGTTGCACACTTGTATCGAAGCTTGCCTGTTCCGGTTGATTGGGTAGCTGACTTGTAAATCCCAAAATAATTTGGAAGTCCTGGGGGTTAACGAAAGCAAAAAAGTTCTCTGGTTTCAGGTTTGCTTGTCCCAACTGTTGGGTAAGAACCTCTAACCGGGAGCTAAGTACGCTGGATAAGTCTGGAGGAAGTTCTGTGAATCCAGGTGGTAAATCTTTGAGAGTCAGGGTTGCTGCTGTTGATGTTGGTTGCTCGACAGCTATCTGAAGAAGGGTTTCGGCGATACCTTGCTGGGCGATCGCTTGTTTGGGGGATGCTGATACAGTAGTTATCGCGGCTTTGGCAGGAACTCCAGTAAAGAGGACGCCGAGTAGCAGGAACAAGCTTAACGGTGTTCTTGTTGGCATTTCAGTTAGGGAACAGCATAGATTGGACTACTCACCGATCCTACTACCGTCTCTTCTATAGTGACCAGGTCTAGAAGAGAGCAAATGCTTTGAAAGTTTTGCTCTGGCATCTGCTTATAAAAAACTGACTATTTATCCCGGATGCAGTTTTGTTTGGATAGTAACTTGCAGCATCAAGTTTAGGGTGAATTTCTGCCTCGGGTAAGTCAAGAGCTTGAGCGTGAAGGGATAGCAACCCTTAACTTGCTGTTCCTGTTTGGAGGAGTGAAGGAGATATAGCGTGGCAGATCGACATCTGTTTCGACGGCGGCAAAGACTATTAATTGGTGTAGTTGCCGCTGCTCTTAGTTTTGTGGCTGGCTGTAGCTTGCTAATGAATCAATCTATGGAGCGGGAAATTGCAATCCCGTCGATTTTGCTAGGGGAAAAGTTCCCACACAACTTAAATACCTCTCAGGTCAAAGCCTTAATTGCCCAACGAGATGAAGCATACAGCCAAGTCATCGCTCAATTGACAAAGCAAGAGAAAGCAAGACGCCTCAACTTCTCTGTGCCCGTTCAGTTTCAAGGCAAGACGGTTCGTGATGTCCAACACAACAACAAAAACAAAGCGAATCTTCTTCAGGCAAAGGTTGCTAACACCCCAGGAACACAGCTAAAGCCGATCGCCCTTACCTTTGACGACGGTCCTTGGCCTACTACAACATCGCAAATCCTGGATGTTCTTAAGAAGAACGATGTTAAAGCAACCTTCTTTATCGTGGGAAGACAGGTGCAAATGCATCCACAGCTACTTCAACAAGTGGTTGCTGCGGGTCATGCACTTGGTAACCACACTTGGAGCCATCAGTATGATCACTACAGCGAATCAGCAGCAGCACGCGAACTTGATGACACAGCAGCACTGGTTTACAAAACAACAGGTGTCAAAACATCTCTGTTTAGACCTCCAGCTGGCATCCTCAATAATGGCTTAGTAGCCTATGCACATAAGAAAAAGTATGCTGTCATCATGTGGTCAGTGGATTCAAAAGATTGGCGCTATCGAGGTACGACGGCAGAAGGGTTGCTTGAGAGCGTACTCAAGGACGCCCGACCGGGAGGAATTGTTTTGCTGCACGACGGTGGAGGCGATCGATCGGCGACACTAGAGGCTCTACCTAAACTAATTACTGAATTGAAAAAGCGTGGCTACACGTTAGTGACTGTGCCAGAACTCCTAGAAATAGGAGACAAAAACTAGTCTTATATCAGCATTGTTGTGATATGTGAAAAATCCCCAACCTTTAGAGGTCAGGGATTCAGGAGTAGGAAGTTAGGAAACATTATCTAAAATGCTTTCTAACTTGGCAAATAGCAGTGTCAGCCTACTGAACTGGAGTCAGTTCTCTTTCCTCCACGGTGTCAGGATTAGCTTCTGGGCTATCAGCTTCGGAAGGAGGTACAACTTGCCAGAATTGCGGTAGATACTCAGACCAATTCTCCAAAATCATCTTCGCTTTCGGGCTGCCAGTCCGTTCCGCATGGGCTTGAATAAGTCCTTTGAGCTGTTGCTCACCTGCTGGTGCTGTGACTCGCTGAATTTTGACAATTTCCGGGTTAACTTTCGCCAGGAAAGTGCCATCTTCATCCAGGAAGTATGCCAGTCCACCTGTCATTCCAGCACCAACATTACGACCCACATTGCCTAAGACAACAATGACACCGCCAGTCATGTACTCACAACAGTGGTCACCAGCTCCCTCAATTACTGCCTGACCTGTGGAGTTGCGGACGCCAAAGCGCTCACCCGCGCCTCCATTAGCAAACAGAACGCCGCCAGTTGCCCCATAGAGGCAGGTATTACCGACAATTACGTTCTTAGATGGGTCGTAGGTGACCTCACGAGAGGGCTTGATGATAATCTCGCCGCCATGCATCCCTTTACCAACGTAGTCATTGGCTTCACCCTCTAAGATCAGGCTCATACCAGGAAGGTTAAAAGCCCCAAAGCTTTGACCAGCCGCGCCCTTGAAGTTGAGGGTAATTTGCCCAACAAAACCCGTGTTGCCATACTGCTTGGCGATCGCACCCGCAAGACGCGCTCCCACGGTTCTGTCCGTGTTCAAAATACCGATGTCTTTGGTTACTGACCCTTGGTTCTGAATTGCTTCCAGAATTTCAGCGTCGGCAAGCAGTTGGTCGTCTAAAACTGAACCGTTGCTATGAACTTCTTCATGCTTGAGCCAACTGCGATCGCTCTTGGTATCGGGCAGATCGATCAGGCAATTCAGATTTAAGGCAGATGTCTTAGTCAGGTTGACGCCTTCGCGCTCCTTCAACAGGTCAGCTCTACCGATGATTTCATCCAATGAGCGATAGCCCAATCGTGCTAGGAGCGATCGCACTTCTTCGGCGACGAAGAAGAAGAAATTAACGACGTGTTCTGGTATCCCCGGAAAGCGCTTGCGCAACTGTTCCTGTTGAGTAGCAACACCGACAGGGCAATTATTAGTGTGGCAAATCCGCGCCATTATACACCCTTCGGCAATCATTGCGACCGAGCCGAAACCATATTCCTCTGCTCCCATCAATGCTGCCATCACCACGTCCCAACCCGTCTTGAAGCCGCCATCTGCTCTGAGTAGGACGCGATCGCGCAGTTGATTTTCCAGCAACACCCGATGCACTTCCGTCAGCCCTAGTTCCCAAGGAGCGCCTGCATGCTTGATCGAACTCAATGGAGATGCTCCCGTCCCGCCATCATGACCGGAAATTTGGATGACATCAGCATTCGCCTTGGCAACCCCAGCCGCAATTGTACCAATGCCAATTTCCGCTACTAACTTCACGGACACCTTTGCCACAGGGTTGATCTGATGCAAGTCAAAGATCAGTTGAGCCAAATCCTCAATCGAATAAATGTCGTGGTGGGGGGGCGGTGAAATCAGCGTGACTCCTGGCTTGGAGCGTCGCAGCATCGCAATGTACGGACTAACTTTCTTCCCTGGTAGCTGACCGCCTTCTCCCGGCTTGGCTCCTTGAGCAATTTTGATCTCAAGCTGCTTGGCGTTCATCAGGTACTCTGGGGTTACGCCAAAGCGACCTGAGGCAACCTGCTTAATTGCAGAACTCGCCGTATCGCCATTCTTCAATCCTTTGAGGTGAGGTAGCAGTGGTGAGTGCCCCGTTTCATCGACATCATCGAGGACTTTGAACCGCACGGGGTCTTCGCCACCTTCACCGGAATTGGATTTGCCGCCGATGCGGTTCATGGCGACAGCTAGGGTTTCGTGTGCTTCCCGCGAGAGCGATCCCAGAGACATTGCCCCTGTATTGAACCGTTGGACAATTTTTGCCACCGATTCCACTTCTTCGATGGGGATGGATGTGCGATCGCTCTTGAAGTCCAACAAATCTCGTAGGGCTGTCGGTCGGCGCTGCTCAAATAGCTGCTGATAGAGCTTATAGTGGTCGTAGTTCTTCCCATCGGCAACTGCCTTGTGTAGCGCCTTCGACGATTCAGGGCTGTTCATGTGGTACTCGCCCTTCGGCTTGGCATTGATGAAGCCGTAGTTTTCCAGCTTCTTGCTGCTCAATTCTGGGAAGGCTCGGTGATGGAACGAAATAACTTCCTGCGCCAATTCCGCAATGCTCAAGCCACCCAACCGGGATGTCGTCCCGGCAAAGGCAAGTTCCAACAAATCCGTACCAATACCGATCGCCTCAAATATCTGTGCCGCTTGGTAAGAGGTGAGCAGGGAAATCCCCATCTTCGAGAGGATTTTCAATAAACCGCCTTGTACTGCTTTGCAGTAGTTTTTCTGAGCATTTTCTAAGGTTATGCTCTGGATTTTGCCGTTCTCCATCAGTTTCTGAGTCTTGGGATCTGACACCCACTGACGTACAGATTCCAGCGCTAAGTAAGGGCAAACTGCCGACGCACCGTAGCCAATTAAGCAAGCAAAATGATGGGTACTCCAACACTGTGCCGTATCGACAATCAAGGACGCCTTCATCCGCAGCCCTTGCCGAATCAGATGATGGTGTACGGCACCGACTGCCAACAATGGGGGAATGTAGCTGTATTCTTCGCTGAGAAGACCGTTGCTGCGATCGCTCAAAATCAGAACTTTCTTCCCTGCACCCACTGCCTCAGCGGCTTGGTCACATAGATGGCGCACGGCAGCCTCTAGCCCTTGTGGTCCTGCGGTAATCTCAAATAAGGTAGACAGTGCTGCCGTCTCAAACCCTGAGGTCTTCACTGCCTCTAACTCCGCCTCATTAAGTACCGGCGTTTCCAGCATTAACAACCGCGCATACTCAGGCTTCGCGTCTAACAGATTTCCCCGTTCGCCCAGCTGCATCGTCAGTGACATCACCAAGCTTTCCCGTAGGGGGTCGATTGGCGGGTTGGTCACTTGGGCAAAGCGCTGCTTGAAGTAGTCATAGAGCAGGCGTGGCTTATCTGAGAGTACCGCTAGGGGAGTGTCATCTCCCATGCAGAAGGTTGGTTCTTTCCCGTCGATGGTCATCGGCTGGATAATCATCTCGACATCCTCAGCCGTGTAACCGAAGGCTGTCTGCTGCCGCAGTAACACCGATGTTTCTAGCTGAGGGCGATCGGCAAAGGGTTGTGATTTTAGGACTTCCCGGTGTTGCCGCAGCCACTCACCATAAGGCTCTCGCGCCGCCACTCGCTGCTTGATATCCCAGTTTTTCAGAACCTCATGAGTTTCTAAATCTACGGCAATCATCTGCCCTGGACCTAGCCGTCCCTTTTCGATAATGTCGGCTTCTGGCAAGTCTACAACTCCGGCTTCTGAAGCCACCACGACATAGCCATCCCGCGTAATGCTGTATCGGGCGGGGCGCAGTCCGTTGCGATCGAGGGTGGCTCCCACCATCTTGCCATCACTGAATACTAGAAGCGCCGGACCATCCCAAGGTTCTTGAATCCCGGTGTAGTACTCGTAGAAATCCACAATTTCCGGATATTTTTCCAAATCTGGCTGATTTTTGTAAGCCTCCGGCACCATAATCATCATGACTTCGACGGGGCTACGTCCGGAGCGCACGAGTAACTCCATCACGTTGTCCAGTGTTGCTGAGTCACTGTTGTCGGGATGGACAACGGGCTTCAGGTCATCCAATTCTATGTTTGATGCTGACTCTCGCCGACTCGCTACTGCTCCACTATCTGAGGGCATACTGAGTGCGGCTTCTTGAGTCCTGATTTCTGACTCCTGAGTCCTAACTCCCCATATGGGATGAGTTAAGTCTGCCTCACGCGCCATCATCCAGTTGATATTACCCAGGAGCGTATTAATTTCGCCGTTATGTCCCAAAAGCCGCATCGGTTGAGCCAGCGGCCATTTTGGCATCGTGTTGGTGCTGAAGCGTCGATGATAAACTGCGAACGCACTTTGGTAATCTGGGTTTTTTAAGTCGGTATAAAAATCTCCTAGCACCGTTGAACGCACCATGCCTTTGTAGACAATTGTGCGGCTGGAGAACGAGCAAATATAGAAGTCGTCAGACCATTTCACTATCCCACTCGACTCTAAGGTTTTGCCTATCCGCCGCCGCGCTCGATATAGGGTACGCTCCAGTTCATCCCCTCGCTGGGTTGGGGAAGTCACAATGATTTGTTCGATTTGGGGTTGGTTTTCTCGTGCTTGAATGCCCAGAACCGACTCTTTCACTGGTACTACGCGCCAGCCCAGTACAGTTAAGTTTTCTTGCTTCAAAACGTCTTCAACAATTTGGCGAGACTGGTTGACGAGAGCCTCATCTTGGGGTAAAAAAACCATGCCCACTCCCAATTGCTCAGTGGGTGGCATAGAAATTTTCGCCTCAGTGCTCCAAGCTTCAATTAGTTTCCAGGGAATTGCGGTCATCAAACCCGCACCATCTCCAGAGTCTTGGTCGGCACTGCAACCCCCCCGGTGTTCTAGACAGCCTAGGGCAGATAAAGCCTGTTCCATCAGTTCATGATTTGCTATCCCTGCCACAGATGCAATGAAGCCAACGCCACATGCATCCCTCTCTTCTACCAACCAGCGTTGACCTGGATAAGGAATCTCTCCTCCATTCCAGAGATTCGATTGTTGGTCTTGCTTGATGCTCCTGTTATCCATCGGATGATTCACTGTTTTTACTGATACAAATTTACTAACTTTACGGATTGAAGCCTGTTAACCCTGTAGCAGATTTACACTTCATTTCTAGAAAATTGAAAAATTAGAAACAATTTACATTAAGGGGTCGTCTACATAGATAGTCCTGGCTTGAGTATCCGATCGGGCTGCGGTAGCGAGTCAACGAGCGGCAAGAACTTAAAATTAGTAGCTGAAATTAAGCTACACCTTCAAGTTCCGATGGACGCAATTGGCTCAGAGGCTTGACGAGTGGAGAGACTTGGGTGCTTCAATCGTTTGATGAGAGTAACCCACTCGGCTAGTGATGAGAGGGATATGCGGATCTGGTGCTTGAGTAAACTCTTAAAACTCAAAGTCAGATACCGACACTTTGCCAAGTTGACACTGTCAAATTGACAGAGTAGCCATATTATAGGAAATGCTTTACTCTAGCAATCCCCGATTTATAAGTTTGGCTACTGTATCTTTTACTACAGAAAACTCATTGAATTGCTGTAGCACTGACTGAAGGTCATTGAACCAAGAGCAACAAAAAGTTTTCTTCGCCGCGCCTCGTCACTGCATGGCTTGGCTACCCTAGCTCTGGGTTTTTTCACGGCTTCGGTGAGGATAGCAGGGTTTGCCAGTTGGGTAAATGAAGTTAGAGCACTGAAGGGTTATTAATTTCTATTATGAAGCCCTAATAGATAATACGAAGCTAACTAAGTCATTATTTCTTGATATGCTGCCCCCAGCTTGGATTATTGACTTCTACAAACCAATATTTTGGTTAAAGAGACTACAGGATGGGCAAAAGAGTAATATCAAAGACACGAATTGGTGCTAAAAAAGCAAAACAGCGGAGCGTAGTGCGCAATATTTGGATAACGCTCTCCAAGCGGCTAACTATCGTTTTCGCTTTAATTCTGTTCGGGTCATCTTTTGCTTTAGCCAGTACGCAAGTCGGAATGACAAAGCCACTGATTTTGCAGAGTAGTGAAGTGATGTGGCAAGAACTGCCACCTCTGGCTGATGAAAGCACCGTCCCTCCCGAAGCAAAGTTTTTATCACAAATCTCCTCTCCCGCAACCCCGCAGAACCCTCAAGTCTCTATAGGGAAAGTGCTACTCAACCAGCTACCTGCCGTTGTAGAGGAAACAGCAACTCCACGTCCGGAAGAGCTTTTCTCTCAGGTGTCACCTCAGGTGATCCGGCAGGGTACTCAGATATCTTTAAATGGTCGGACGTTGACCGTTGCCTGGAAGCAGTGGCAGTTGGGAACAACGGTTCGTACTGGCGTTAGTGATGGCGGCTTGAAGCAAGGCTTGGGTGTAGAGTTGTTGAGTACTAGGGATTCAACTCGCCAGCCAGTACAGTGGTTTTCCTCGCCGCAAAGTACACCACTCATGCTGGTAAGTCAGCTAAGTGATTCTTATCGCTATTTGGATGTTACCGATTTCGCCAAAATGGCAGGTTGGCAGTTGCAAGTCAAAGGCAATGCGCTGCAAATCTCTTCTGTACCCGCACGGGTGGGGAATATTCGACAAGGCCAGCAGCCTTGGGGTTGGCGTATTGTTATCGATCTAGACCGCCCTGTTCCCTGGCAATTTAGTGATCGCCGTACTGAGGGAGTTCTAACTCTTGACGCATCCGTTGACCCCTTATTAGTAGAGCGATTTAAAGCACCTCCCCCCAAACAAAGACAAGATGCTGAGGATGCAGCGCCTGTATCTGTGGGAACACAAGGCAATGCACCTGTCATTCGCGTGGAAAACGGTCAAAACCAAACAACCCTCCGCGTGACTGTCCCTGAGGGTAAGGGGTTA
>DATNQT010000549.1:0-4817 GCA_036703885.1 Candidatus Sericytochromatia bacterium | reverse complement strand
GCCTGAGAGGATTTGGACGTTGAGGGCGATGAGGTCGGGGTCTACGCCGCTTTCTAGCCATTCGGACAGTGGGGAGATGGGCGCGTTCACAGCACACCTCCGGTGTTGGTCAAATGGAAGGGCTTGAGCCAGAAGGGGTCAAGCGGGCTTGAGGGGGCTGTGAGTAGGGGTTGAGGCTGAGTGAGTTTGGTAAATGCACCCAGTCTTTTTGTGCAGCGTTTCACGGGAGCTATTCGTTGGTAGGGGAATAACTCTTTGTCTCACCTTTCGCAAAAGGCTGTTGGTTGGCTGATCTAAACTTCTCTAGATCTTATAAGGCTTGTAATCAAAGGCTGAAACTAATACAGGGCAAAGGTTTTGAAAAAACATTGTCCTGGGATGTGGATGATTTTGTCCTGGGATGTGGATATTTTTGTAATCAAGCTAAAACGCATACACAGCAAAGCTTTTATGGCGATTTTTAAAACTTTTTTTTTGATTACACGACTCTCACCGACTTGATTACAAAAACGAGCCCTTCAGGGGGGCTAGTTAGGGCAAACGCATCTATAGCAGAAGTCAGGAGTTAGGATTGCAGGAGTCAGGATTCACGAGTCAGAATTCAGGAGTCAGAATTCAGGAATCAGAAATAAAATGCAATCACAGCAATGGTTTCAGCAATTAAGAATGCCCTGACCGCTTTGGCGGTTATAAATTTAGCCCCAGTTTCCTTCGAGGCTTGGGTAACTCCAAGATTGTCAGTAGTTCTCGCGTCGTGAACTTCAGTCTTGGATTTCCAACAGCTTGAGCAATTTAGCCTCTATTTCTGGGCTGATAGTCCGCTGTCCACGCTCTATCTGAGCAATCAGCGATTGTGAAACCCCCAACCAGCCAGCCAATTTTCTCTGGTTCCATCCCTTGTCTTCACGGGCTTTTCGCAGGTCAGCACTTGTTATTGGTATTGGCTTTGGCAAAGCAGGCTTTAATTGTTGAGGTTCAGCCTTGCTTGCTACCAAGACTGGGATGGGTTCTGGCTGAAGTATGAAGAGCTTGGCCGCCAGCCACTGATCCAGGTAGCCTTTTGGGTTCCTTTCTTTGTTTTCTGGCTGAAGTCTCTCTGGATAAGTTTCTGGGTCAAATTGAATTTGCCAGGCCAAAGTTATCAAGAGTTGTAAGGCATCATCCCAGTTCTGTTTTAAGTTGTAAGCTTTACGGCGAGCGCTGCGGGCTGAGTCAATTTCTCGTTTAGGTAAAATCGCTTCTAACAGGGTTAAGACTCGGTATTCACCACTGGTATGGAAGCGGCTTTCTATCGTGACATGAATTGCTAGTCTTAAGGCAAATTCGTTATGGTACGGATCAATTCTTAGCACCTGTTGGGAAAGGTAGCCAAATTGATATAACGCTTCCCGCGACTTAGCTCCAGCTCGGTTCAAAAAATCTTGAGTCCACAATCCTGGTTGGACTGTTATGTATATTTCATAGGGGTTGTCTACCTTGCCTTCAAAATTTAACTGACCTTGTGGTTTGATGTAGACATTCCACATTCTCCCTACAGGAGCGCTAGCTATAATTTGCCCTTTCTTATTCATTCCTTCAATCCAAACAGCTTTGACCAATAGACAATCAAGAGCAAATGCTGTTTTCGCAATCTCTAGCAGCTTTTCTGTTTGAGTTTTTTTGTGATTTTTATCCCATCCTATTTCCTTGACAATATCGCTAGCTTTTAGTGTAAATAGGCTTTGCCAAGGAGTCTCCTGTTTCATAGTGTGGGCTGCAAAAATCATGTGCAGTTTGGCACTGGTGAACCCAAATTTATCAATAATTTGCTGGGCTTCATCCCAAGGGAGCAAGGTAATGTCACCAGGGCTGCTAATGTAATGCTCAATATAATTGCTAGAGTTGCCCTTGGCTTGATGTTGGAAAACAGCAATACTGCTGGCAGCCTCTCCCCATAAATCTGTCCGGATCTGGGCACGGAGACTGGAAGCCATCAAAGCGGCTGTTGGCAGGGCAACAGTCGCTTTATTATTGAATAATCGGGGTTCAGTTACTGGAACTGGGAGAGGCGCAAGTTCTAATATTTTTGCTAATTCATCTGCTAATAGGTTGTGTACATTTATTTGCTGTAATAATTCATCGGCTACATGATATCCACACGCATTAATTATCTGGGATTCTGTCCAGCCTTCTGATTTTGAGAAGGAGGGGCCAGGAGGAAAAGCCAGCATTCCAGGCTGGAGGTCTGAATGGGTCTCTCCCTGATTCCAGATATCTAAGTGATTCATAATCCACTCAGCATTCTTTTCCCAGAAATCCGATGTGAAGAAATTTTCAAATTGTTTTTCTAGATGTGCTACTAATTTAGGGGTAATTTTTAAGTCCTCATAGGGAGACTTTTCTTGCCCAGTTTCTTGAAAAATTTTTGTTTTCAAAGCCTGATGCAATTGGGTAGCTACATTCACTAATATTGCATATTGAAGTTTACCTTCCCTGGCTAGCTTGAGAGCGTATTCTTGGATGCGCTCTGGGTCTTTTATAGGGACGATATGTTGTCGGGTTCCCACTTCAGCAACTCCCCTGGTTGTATTTGATAAGCTGTACCTATTTTGTCTAACACCCGCTTTGATGGCAACACATCACGGTTGTGGTAAAGCCGATAACCCGCTGATTGGGTTATCCCCGCCTGTTTTCAAAACTGGTAGACGGTTAATCCTCTGCTGTCTATAAATTCCTTAAGAGTATTGATAATCACACGACAAACTACTTACTAGAACTAATGCAATCAGTGCAAACAGTTCAATCAATGCAATCAATGCAATCAGCGATCGCTAATAATCAACAGGGAACACCTGCATCAGAACAATCCGAAACTGCTCGCAGTGGCAAAAGTGGTTTTAACAATGCCCCTAAGTGAGCGCAGAAAATGGGCGACTTTTCCACAACTAGGAGACACAATTGCAGGATATCAAATCAGCAGTGCATTTTGGCCTCGCAAGTCACCATGTCCCGGTTGTTCCTCGATGCACTTTGGAACTGACGTGGCAACTCTAATGTACACGCCTTTGTATGCAATTGGGCCAATCGGAGGCACTGTCAATGTTCGGTGTTGGGACAATGGACGCTGGAGATGGGTTGCTAGCTACTCAGATTGGAATGGGGTGTCAGTTTCGACTACGTGCATTTACCCGCAGGCGAGTGCAAGAGTGGCTTGCACAAAGTCGAGGCAATATTTGAGGGCAATTGGGATTTGTTCTGATGCCAAATCTTTGGCAATAGCTTTGAATGAACGGCATCGGCAAGATTATTTGAAGTGGAGTGCACCGGGTAATAAAGATTCGGTTTTTCTGGCTGGTTGGCGAGCGTCGAGCCGATATAGCAATCCTAAATCAATTGCAAACACATTGGGCTTCACCAATTCTGATTAAGTTGGTATTAATTAAGATAAATTTTTGTGACTCATTTAGGATTGCTATAGATAGGCGGGATAGGTATATTGATCAGTTTTAGTTACAGGTACAGGTTCGTTGGAGTTAGCTCAAGCTCTAGCTTGAGCAACTTAAATCAATACGGAGGACAGTTTTATATCTAGTCTAGTGTCCTAAACCCTTGCTGGCTATATGCTGGACTATTTTTTCAAGGTTTAAGTTCAGCGCTAAGTTTCAGAAAATCCGTTAAAAATGGCAGGGCTTCCTCCGTAAGGCTTACAGTGCCGTTAAAAAACTGTCCGAAGTATTGTTAAATCTAAAGTTTAATTAAATGTTAGCAACTAAACTTGGCAAGTCAATTAGACTAACTCTGTCAGTAGCGTATCGGAGCAGTTAAATGTCCCTTTGGGTGAAAAATGATCCAAATGCAGGCGGAGTTAAAATCCCTCCAGCCGTTCAACAACAGGTAAAGCAGCGTGTTCTCGATTATGCTGCAGCTAACTACGCTGGCAAGTACACTCGCCTACACATCCGCTTTCGCAGTCAGTTCTGTTACATTGATGCCTATAAAGAACCTGATTGCCCCCCTGATTTCCCACCCAAAGACTTTCCCGTATCTCGCGAGGAATATTTAGAACGAATGCGAAATAGCCCTATTCACCTGTGTCGGCTGCGCTACTTTGGCGATGAAGAATCTTGGAGTCTGGGTTTTTACACCTACAGCAATGAAAAATATGAGCTTTGTATGTTCAAGAATGGCAGTTTCTACGGTACTCCTGAACAAGCCTTTGCCATTTCTGCCATGTATTTGCAGTAACCCCAAATGACCCTCTCAGGTCTAAAGACTGTGAGTTTCCCACTTACCATATATTTTTATGAGCGAATATCAATACTACGAGTTTCAAACCATCGACCGACCCTTGAGTCAAGCTGAACAACAAGCGGTCAGCTTACTCTCTAGTCGCGTACAACTAAGTTCTACTCGGGCGATATTTACTTATAGCTATGGAGATTTTAGAGGCGATCCAAAAGAACTATTAGTCCAATACTTCGATGCCATGTTTTACATGGCTAATTGGGGAACATTACAACTAATGTTTCGTTTTCCCAAAGCTCTGATTGATGTTGAACGGATGCAGAAATATTGCGTTGAATATCAGATTGTTGTTTCGGAAATTAATAATTTTGTCATTTTAGAAATTTCTATTAATGACGAAGAGGGTTTTGGGTGGATAGAGGGAGAAGGAAATCTATCCTCTTTGATAGGTTTGCGCCAGGAAATTTTGCAGGGAGATTATCGTTTACTTTATCTGGCTTGGCTGAAAGCGATTAGCTATCTTGATATTGATGAACTTAATGAAGAAGAGTTAGAGCCACCTGTTCCTCCTGGATTGGGTAAGTTATCTTCAT